>NZ_JBBARU010000013.1:0-56860 GCF_040399605.1 Rhodovarius sp.
TGATCGTTTTCCCACCCTGCCCATGCCGAGCTATCCGGAGATTCGGCTGGCGCTGCTGCCGCGCTTTCGCCTGGCCCGTCTGGCTGAGAGCTTTGGCCCGACTGCGGTGCATATCGCCACCGAAGGCCCGCTCGGCTGGGCGATGCGGGCGCTATGCCTGCGCCGGGGCTGGCCGTTCACCACCAGCTTCCACACCCGCTTTCCGGAATATCTGCACGCCCGCACCGGCATTCCCCCGCGCATGGCCTGGGCGGTGATGCGCCGCTTCCACAATGCCGGGGCCGGCACTTTTGCCGCAACCCCGAGCCTGCACTCCGAATTGGTGAGCCGGGGCTTCAAGCGCGTGCTGCCCTGGACGCGCGGCGTGGATCTGTCGCTGTTTTCGCCCGGGCCCTCGGATGATTTCGCCGATCTGCCGCGGCCGATCTTTCTCAATGCCGGCCGTGTGGCGGTGGAGAAGAATATCGAGGCCTTTCTCAGCCTCGACCTGCCGGGCACAAAAGTGGTGGTGGGTGATGGGCCGCAGCGGGCCGAATTGGCGCGGCGCTTCCCCAATGTGCATTTCGCCGGCTGGCGCATGGGCGAGGGCCTGGCGGCCGCCTATAAGGCAGCCGATGTCTTCGTCTTTCCCTCGCGCACCGATACATTTGGCCTGGTGCTGCTGGAGGCGATGGCCTGTGGCACGCCGGTGGCGGCCTATCCGGTGATGGGGCCGCTCGATGTGGTGGCCGATAGCCCCGGCGGCGTGCTGGATGAGGATTTGCGCTCCGCCTGCCTCGCAGCGCTGCAATGCCCGCGTGACCTCGCACGCGCCCATGCCGAGCGGTTTTCCTGGCCGGCCTGTGCTGCAAGCTTTCGCCGCCAACTCGCTCTGCTGCCCGAAATCCTGCATCCCCGCCGGGGCGACCGGGTGGCTTGAAGCCGCCGCCCGGTTGCGCGAGCGTTTCACGCTCGCTACCAAGTTGCGGATGCCCCATGGACTGCCATGCTCAAACGCCTGATACGCAAGCCTTTCGTACAGGCGATGGGGGCATGGCTGCTTGGGCTCTACCTTGCCTTCGTCTATGCCACCACGCGCTGGCGGATGATGGGCCATGAGCAATTGCCGGCACTTTTGGCGCAGCACCCCACGCTTATTGCCGGGTTTTGGCATGAACGCCTGCCGCTCATGCCAGCACTCTGGCGCCGGGCGCGGCGGGGCAATCCCGCCCTGGAGCGGGGGCCCTGCCATGTGCTGGTCTCGCGCCATCGCGATGGGAGGTTTATCGGCCAGGTGGTGCGCCGATTCGAGATCGAGATGGTGAATGCCTCGAGTTCACGCGGCGGTGCGATTGGTATGCGGGTGCTGCTGCGGCAATTGCGTGACGGGGCGATGGTGGTGATCACCCCCGATGGCCCGCGCGGGCCGCGGCGGCGGGCAGCACCGGGCATCGCCCAATTGGCCGCGGCTTCGGGCATGCCGGTGCTGCCCACCGCCGCGGCTTCCAGCCATCATATTCGGCTGAAAAGCTGGGACAGGATGATGCTGCCTTTGCCCTTTGGCCGCGGTATTGTGTGCATGGGCCCGCCCATTATGGTGCCGCGCGACGGGGCGGAGGGCGCGCTGCCCGCCATCGAGGCGGCGCTGAGCGAGATTGTCGAGGCCGCTGACCGCGCCATTGGGATAGCACCGCTATGAGCCTTTTGTGGCATTTCGCCACCTCCGCCGCCGCGCCCTTCATCCCCTTCTGGCTGAAGCGTCGGGCCGGCCGTGGCAAGGAGGAATTGGCCCGGCTGGAGGAGCGCTATGGCCGCAACCCCAATCGGCCGCCGGGCACGCTGATCTGGCTGCATGGCGCGAGCGTGGGGGAGGGGCTCTCCCTGCTGCCGCTGATCGAGGCGCTGGCCGAGCGGCTGCCCGAGGCGCATTTCCTGCTCACCACCGGCACGGTCACCTCGGCGCGGCTGACCATGGAGCGCCTGCCCGAGCATCTGCGCGAGAGGGTGCAGCATCGCTATGCACCGATTGACGTGCTGGCCTGGGTGGCGCGGTTTCTGGCCGGGTGGAATCCCACCATCGCGATCTTCGCCGAATCCGAACTCTGGCCGAACCGGCTATTGGCGACCAAGCATGTGCGGGTGCCCATGGCGCTGGTGAATGCGCGCATTTCGTTCAAATCGGCTGAGACCTGGCGGCGCTGGGCGCCGGGGCCGGCGCGGCGGATGCTGCGCGGCTTCAGCCTGATCCAGCCGCAAAGCACCAATGATGAGTCCAGGCTGCGCGGCTTGGGGGCGCTGGGGATGCTGCCCTCGGGCGACCTCAAGGCCTCGGCGCCGCCGTTGCCGCATGACCCGGCGGCGCTTGAGGCGTTGCGGCATGGCGGAAAGACCTTCGTCGCCGCCAGCACCCATCCTGGCGAGGAGGTGGTGATTGCCGCCGCCCATGCCTTGCTGGCGGAGCGCCATCCTGGGCTGCGCACCATCATCATCCCCCGCCATCCGGAGCGCGGGGCGGAGGTGGCGGGGTTGGTTGGCGGCACGCGGCGCTCGCTGGGCGAGGTGCCAGGGCCGCTGCATATTGCCGATACGCTCGGTGAATTGGGCCTGTTCTACCGCCTGGCCGATGTGGCCCTGGTGGGCGGCAGCCTGGTGCCGCATGGCGGCCAGAATCCGATGGAGCCGGCGAGGCTGGGCTGCCCCATCCTGCTCGGCCCGCATACCGGCAATTTCCAGGAGCGGGTGCTTGATCTGCGCGAGGCTCAGGCGGTGCGGGTGGTGGAGCCAGGTGATGCGGCGACGCTGGCGGCGGCTGTGCATGATGTGCTAACCAAGCCCCGCGAGGCCAAGCGGATGGCCGAAGCCGCGCATGATGTTGCCCAGAAGGCGACAGGCACGGCGGATCGGCTGGCCGATGAGATCGTGACATGGTTGCGCCCGGCGGAGTCCTCCCCACAAGGGGGCGAGGTGCGGGCGCCTGAAGCGGAACGGGAACACCAAACGCCTTGATGCGCGCCCCAGGTTTCTGGTCGGGCGGTGGGGGAATTTTCCCGCTGCTGCTCTCCCCCATCGCGGCGGTCTATGCCGGCGCGACGGCGCGGCGCATGGCGGCGCCGGGCTGGAAGGCGCCCATCCCCGTGGTGTGCTGCGGCAATGCCACCGCGGGCGGCGCGGGCAAGACGACCCTCGCCTTGGATATTGGCCGCCGTTTGGCCCGGCGCGGTGTGGGCGCGCAATTCCTGCTGCGCGGCTATGGCGGTGCCATGAAGGGGCCGGTGCGGGTGGTGGAAACCCTGCACAGCGTGCGCGATGTGGGCGATGAGGCGCTGTTGCTGGCGCATGAGCGCCCGACCTGGGTTTCGGCCGATCGCGCGGCGGGGGCGCAGGCGGCGGTGGCGGCCCGGGCGCAGGCCATTGTGATGGATGATGGGCTGCAAAACCCGACGCTGGAGAAAGACCTCTCGCTGCTGACCATTGATGGCGGCTATGGCTTTGGCAATGGCCGGGTGATCCCCTCGGGGCCGCTGCGCGAGCCGGTGGCGGCGGCGGCGGCGCGCTGCCATGCTGCGGTGCTGATCGGGCCTGATGAGACGGGCGCGCTGGCCGCCCTGCCCCCTGGCTTGCGCGTGTTACGGGCAAGGCTGGTGCCGGGGCCTGAGGCGGCGGCGCTGGCCGGGCGGGCGGTGATGGCATTTTGCGGGATCGCCAATCCGCAGAAATTCTTCGCGACCCTGACGGAGGCTGGCGCCATCCTCGCCGGCCGCGCCCCCTTTGCTGACCATTACCCCTTTGATGAGGGCGATATGGAGACGCTGCTGAAGGAGGCGGCGAGCCTGCGGGCCATGCCGGTGACGACGCGCAAGGATTTCGTCCGCATTCCCCAGAAATACCGCGAAGCGGTGAGCGTGGTGACGGTGGCGCTGGAATGGGATGAGAGCAGCCAGATTGAGGAACTGCTAGAACCCCTGGCGCATGGCATGCCGCTGGCGCTGTGAGGCTCGGCCGAAGGGCTCAGCCGGTGCTGAGACTCAGCTTGCTGGCGCTGGGCGGGATATCGTGTGCGGGGTTCTCGTCGAAGAAGCCCTCGGGGTGCAGAGAGAAGCCGCAGGTGATGACCGGCGTGAGCGTGGCGGTGGCGGCGTTGGAGGGGCTCGGCCTCGTGAGTGCATTGCCGCCCGACCAGGCGCGGATGCGCGCGGCGGCCCGGGGATGCGGCGGTGGCGGTGGCAGAGGCGGCACCGCTCTCGCTGCGCGCCGCCAAGGCGGCCTTCTTCGAATTGACGCGGCGCGATGGCCCGGCCCATCTGGCACGGGCCGAGAAGCGCCAGCAGCGCTTTGTGGGGCGCTAGCCAGGTGCTGATGGCGGAGCAGAGTAGCGAAAAGGCTTTGCCCTCTCACCCTCTCCCACCCGGTTCGACATACATGTCGACGATTGTCCTGGACCTTTGAGTATTTAAATCAAAAATCTAACGAAGGTGCAGGAAACTGAGTTTCCTGCTGGGGTGCTCGAGGGGCTAAGCCCCTCGTGCTTGCTTTAGAGCCTGTTCCGTTCGCCTCGGGTCACTGCACAGGCTCTAAGCTTTTGTTTGCCGAGCATCTTTATCCGCTCAAACGATTCCGTTTGAACGGATGATGCTCTAGCGCCCTATTCGTGTCCCAGCGCCGCCCCAGCAGCCCTGGTTTTTTAACCGACGCCGAGCAATTCCACCTCAAAAAGCAGCGTCGCATTGGGCGGAATAACGCCGCCAGCGCCACGCGCGCCATAGCCCAGCTCCGGTGGAATCACGAGGGTGCGGCTGCCGCCCACCTTCATGCCGGCAAAGCCCTGGTCCCAGCCGCCGATCACCTGGCCCACGCCGAGGGTGAATTCGAAGGGCTGACCGCGATCACGCGAGCTGTCGAACTTCCGGCCCTTATTCTCCGGTGCCGCGGGGTCATAGAGCCAGCCGGTGTAATGCACGCTGATCTGCTGCCCGGCAGTCGCCTCAGCGCCGGTGCCGATGGTGGTGTCTGTTGTCATGGTCGCTCTCCCTTGGGGCTGTGATGGCGGCAGTTACAGGTCAGCGGCGCCTGGCGGCAAGCCCGGCGGGTGAGGGGGGGCCTGGCGTATGGGCTTGCCGCCGCCGGCCGATGCTGTAGCAGGGCCGGCCATGGCAAACGCGCATCCGGCTTTTCCCCAGGGCTCGCCCTTGCAGGCGCTGTTCGAGGCGCCGATGCGCCCGGGCGTGGTGGCATGGATCGGCCTGCGCCCGGAGCGCCGAGCGGCCATGCAGATTGTCGATACCGCAGCACTCATCGCGGGCCAGGGCCTGGTGGGCGATCGCTACCGCTCCAGCCGCAATGGCGGGCGGCAGGTGACGCTGGTCTCGGCGGCGCATCTGCAGGCGGTGGCGGATTTTCTGGGCCTGGATGCGCTGGCGCCGGAGCGGCTGCGGCGCAATATCGTGGTGCGGGGGATCAACCTGCTGGCGCTGAAGGGAAGGCCATTTCGCCTCGGCGGAGCGCTGCTGGAATATAGCGGTGAATGCCATCCCTGCTCGCGCATGGAGGAAGAATTTGGCCCCGGCGGCTATAATGCGCTGCGCGGGCATGGCGGCATCAATGCCCGGGTGCTGGAGGGGGGTGCCTTACGGCTGGGCGATAGGCTCACGCCATTATAGTTCAGTTCCAGAGGACCCTGGCCGCCATCGCCACCGCCGTGGCCGCTAGCACCCACAAGGCCACCCGGCGGTAGCGCGCATCGGGGCTGCGGGCATAGAGCGCCGCACCCAGCGCCGAGCCCAGCCAGACCTCCGGCAGCCCCGCCAGCGCCAAGAGCGCGACCTGGCCATCGATGCGCCCGAGCAAAGCCAGCGGCACCAGCCCGGCCAGGGCGGTCAGCATGAAGAGCACGATCATGGCACCCCGCCCCGCCTCGGCGCGCATGGGCGATGCCAGATACATGGCGATCACCGGCGGGCCTGGCATGGCGGCCAGCCCATTGCACAGCCCCGACATCGCGCCAAAGACCAGCACAAGGGGCCCACGCGGCGTGCGGCTGAGGCTGAAGCCACCGCCCAGAATGGCCACTGTCAGCCCCACCAGCACGGCGATGGCCAGGCGCACGGGCGCTGCCGGCAGCATGGTCAGTGCCCAAAGGCCCAAGGGGGTGGTCAACGCCGCCCCCAGGGCGAGCCGGCCGAGCGAGGGTTTATCCGCCACTGCCCAGGCACCACGCAGCCCCTGCAGGCTGACGGCCAATTGCAAGAGCATCACCACCGGCACCACATCGGCCGGCGGATGCAGCAGGCTGAGCAGCGGCATGGCGGCAATGGCGAAGCCAAACCCCGAGAAGCCGCGCAGCAACCCGGCGAAGAACAGCATGGCAAGGCTGAGGGCGATGTCAGCCATCAATTGATGGCCACGAGGCAATGGCATCGGTCGAACAGGACAGCCCCGCGCGGCATGCGCCGGGCTTTTCCATGGATTGTTCGGCTGATGCTGGGGGATTGACCACGCCAACACGCCAGCACAGCTGGCCCTGGCAAGCTAGCCCAGCGGCCGCAAGCGCCCCATGCGCGCGGGGCCCGAGGACGCTTTTGCCAGCACCTGCTGGACCATCATTGATTTTCAATAATATCATCGGGATGAACGGGCCTATCCGCCTGTTGCGGAGGGCTGGCGGAGGATCGGGGCTGAAAGCCCGCACATGCCTCCCCTGCCTTCCTGTAGTTGAAAGGGAGCAAGCAATGAGCGGCCACCAGCACCAGATACCAATTCGCGAGGATTGGCTGGCCACCACCTCCGAGGCGATTCTCGACCCCGGCCAGCGGATCATCGACCCCCATCACCACCTCTGGGAGCGTGCCGGCTGGCGCTATCTGCTCGATGAGATGCTGGCCGATATCCGCTCGGGCCATGATGTTCGGGCCACGGTGCTGGTGCAGTCCAGCCGCTCTTTTTCGCGGGCCGCGGGGCCCGAGGCGATGCGCCCGGTGGGCGAGACGGAATTCGCCGCCGGCGTGGCGGCCATGTGCGACAGCGGGCTTTATGGCGATGTCAGGGTCTGCGCCGGTATCGTCTCCCAGGCCAATCTGATGCTGGGGGCGGCGGTCCGCCCGGTGCTGGAGGCGCATGCGGCAGCGGCGGGCGGGCGCTTTCGCGGCATCCGCCACATCGCCTGCTGGGACCCTGATCCGGGGCTGCTGAACCCGGCCTATGCGCCGCCGGAGCGCATGCTGGAGCGGGAAGATTTCCGCCAGGGCATCGCCGTGCTGGGCGAGATGGGGCTGAGCTTTGATGCCTGGCTGTATTTCCACCAGATTCCGGAACTGACCGCGCTGGCGCGGGCCTTTCCGCAATTGCCCATCGTGCTGAACCATTGCGGCGGCGTGCTGGGCATCGGCCGCTATGCGCAGATGCGCGAGGAAGTCTGGACCCGCTGGCAGGCCGCCATCGCCGAATTGGCCACCTGCCCCAATGTGATGGTCAAGCTGGGCGGGCTTGGCATGCGCCTGCCCGGCTTTGGGCTGGAGGAGGGCGCCACGGCCCCCGATTCCGTCACCCTTGCCGCCGCCTGGCGGCCCTGGATAGAGGAGATCATCACCCGCTTCGGACCCGCGCGGTGCATGTTCGAGAGCAATTTCCCGGTCGATAAGGGCGGCTTCAGCTATGCCGTGGGCTGGAACGCCTTCAAGCGCTTGGCTGCGGGGGCCTCTGCTGAGGAGAAGGACGCGCTGTTCTGGGGCAGTGCGGCACGCTTCTACCGGCTGGGCTGATCACCAGGCGGGGTCGAGCCCGAGGCCTGGCCCCGTGGGCACCGCTATATGGCCGGCCACGGGGTCGAGCGCCTTACCATAGGGCGCGGCCTGCAGATCGGCATAATAGATCTCGATCGGCTGCGCCTCCTCTGCCGCAGCCAGGAAATGCAGGCTGGCCAGCAGGCCGGGGCCGAAATAGGGGCAATGGGGCACCAGTTCCACGCCCGCCAACCGGGCGAGTTCCGCCACCTGGCGCATGGCGGTGAGGCCGCCGATCTTGGTCACGCTGGGCTGGGCCACATCCAGGGCACCAGCGGCAAAGAAGCGGCCGAACTCCTCGGGCGAGCCGATATTCTCGCCGCCCGCAATGGGGCAGCGCGCCGCATTGCGCACGGTGGCGATGCCGGTGAGATCCTCGGGCGGCCAGATCGGCTCCTCCACCCAGGCGATGTTCATTCCCTCCACCGCGCGGCAGAAATCCATCGCCTCCGCCTCGCTGCCCCAGGCGCAATTGATGTCGAGCATAAGGGGCACCTCAGGCGGGGCGGCGGCGCGGGCGGCGCGGATGCAGGCCAGATCCACCTCATGCAGCTTGATCCGGGCATAGCCGCGCGCCACCGCCTCGCGGGTGTTGCGCGCCACATCCTCGGGCACGCCATAGCGCAGCAGGCTGGCATAGGCCTCAACCCGCTCGCGCGCTGCCGAGCCCAGCAGCGCATGCAGCGGCTTGCCCGCGCGCTTGCCTGCCAAATCCCATAGCGCGATGTCGATGGCGGAGATCGCAAAGGTCACCGGGCCGCTGCGGCCGAAATTATGGAAGCGCCGCTGCAGCATCAACGACAATGCGGCGGGCCTTGTCGCGTCCTGGCCGATGGCGGCGGGGGCGATCAGGCGGTCCAGCGCGTCCTTGGTGGTGTCCACGAGGTTGAAGCCAAACCCCTCGCCCCAGCCATGCAGCCCATCCTCGGTTTCGACCCGCACCACCAGCGTGTCCATGCCGCGCAGATGCAAATTGCCGCCCACACCGCTGCTGCCAGCGCCATAGGTGAAGCTGCTGCGCTGAATGCGGCTTTCGATACGCGTGATCTTCATGGCTATCCCCACCCTTCCGACTTGACCGTCTCTGGCTAATACTGGCCCCAAGGCTTCGGGCATGAAACCCAGGCCATGGAGGAATTCTGCCATGTGGCGCATCACATCCCTGGCCTTGCTGGCCGCCCTGCCGGTTCTGCTGGGTAGCATTCCGGCGCGAGCGCAGGAGAATTTCCCAACAAGGCCGGTTCGCTTCATCGTGCCCTTTGCCCCGGGTGGGCCGTCCGACATCGTGGCCCGCATCATGGCGCCGCGCATGCAGGTGACGCTGGGCCAGCCCGTGGTGGTGGAAAACCGCGTGGGCGCCGGCGGGGTGACCGGGGTGGAGGCCGCGGTGCGCGCCCCGGCGGATGGTTATACCATCTCCATCGCCTCGGCCGGCGCGCTGGCCATTTCGCCCCGGCTGCCGCGCGGCACGCCCTATGACCCGCTGCGCGACCTCGCAGCCATCACCCTGGGCGTGCTGGTGCCCGAGCCATTGGTGGTGCATGCCGCCCTGCCCTATCGCAGCATGGCCGAGCTGATCGCCGCCGCCCGGGCGCGGCCGGGGGCGCTGAACTACGCCTCCTCCGGCCCTGGCAGCATGCCGCATCTGGCGGCCGAGCAATTGCAGGCGGCAGCGGGCATTCAGCTCACCCATGTAGCCTATCGTGGCGGCGCGCCGCTGACCATGGCGGTGGTGCAGAATGAGGCACAGCTGGGCTTTGCCGATCTGCCGATTCTGCTGCCGCATATCCGCTCGGGGGTGCTGCGTGCCCTCGCCGTGGGGGCGAGTGCGAGGCTGCCATGGATCCCTGATGTGCCCACCATGGCGGAGCTTGGCATGCCTTCTGTCGATGCCTCGAACTGGCATGGCATAGTGGCCCCTGCCCGGGTGCCGGAGCCTATCCTGGTGCTGCTCCACCGCGCCGCCGCCGGGGCGCTGCGCGACCCTGAGGTGGCGCGGCTGCTCAATGACCAAGGCGCCGTGCCCGGCGGCAATTCGCGTGCCGAGTTTGCTGCCTTTATCGCCTCGGAATTGACCAAATGGGGCGAGGTCATCCGCCGGGGCAATATTCAGGGCGAGTGAGCAGGCCGGCCTGGGCATCAGCCCAAGGCGCAGCCAGCCTGACCTCGCGGTTGGGTTTACGCCGGTTCGGCATTTCTATTGGGCGGGCGCGGGGCAACGCTGAAACCCTACGCCATCTTCCACGTTCACATCCCATAGCAACACGCATGGGACAACTGAACATGGCACTTCGCCGCCAAATCCTCGCTGCCGCCGGCCTGGCCCTGAGCGCGCCCAGCATTCTTCGGGCACAGCCCAGCGCTGCCATTCCGGATGCGATGATGGCCGATGGCCGCTTCGCCAGCTTCATGGAGTTGCTCGAGCGCAGCCCAGCCCTGAATCTGCTGCGCGGTGCGGGACGATTCACCGTCTTCGCGCCCACCGATGCGGGGGTGAACACCATTCCCGCCACGCTGCGGGCTGGATTTACCGGGGTAGCGGGTGGTCCGAGTGCTTCGGCGGGCGATGCCGGGTCGCTGGCCGCGCTCGTGAACCTGCATATCGTCGAAGGGGTGTATCCCCTGTCGAGCTTCACGGCGCCCAGCACGATCCTGCGCAGCCGCAACGGCACCGGGCTGAAGGTCGAGCGCACGCCGCAGGATAGTTTGCGCGTCACCCTGGCCGATGATGTGGGGCCTGGGGTGGGTGGCATAAACCGGCCAAGCCCGGCGACGATTCTGATGCCGGTGGTGATGGCGGCGAATGGTGTCATTCTGCCCATCGATGTGGCCCTGCTCAAATAACCGGGAGGCGGTTGGGGCCGAGGGGTGCTGAATAGAGCCGGTCTCGGCCCAATAGAAAAACCCGCCCGCCGCGGGGCGCGAAGGCCGCCAGGGCGGGGTCGCGCACATCCAGCCCGCCGGTGAAGGCGCCAAAGGCCGGCAGCACCACCCGGCGGGGGTCGGCCAGGAAGCAGGGGCGGGAGATGGCGCCGGCCCGGGTCTCAAGGCTGGCCTTGGGGTGGAAATGGCCGCTCACCTCCACCTCATTGTATCGGGCGAGCGGCGCGCCGCCGATATGGCGGAAGGTGATGGGGCCGAGCGTCAGGCTCTCCATCGCCTGGCCGGGCAGGCTTATGGGCAGCACCGGATCATGATTGCCCAGCACCCAGGTGACATCGAGCGCGCCGAGCAGGCGGAGCAGCATGGCCCTATCCTCGGCTGCCATGCGTTGCTCGGCACTCGCATCGTGGAAACTGTCGCCCAGCAGCACCACCCGGCTGGGCGCGTGCCGCCGCAGGGCCTGCGCCAGGCGGGAGAGCGTCTCGCGCGTGTCATAGGGCGGCAGCATGCGGCCGCGGGCAGCGTGGTGGCTGGCCTTTTCAAGGTGCAAATCCGCCACGGCGAGAAGCCGCTGGGCGGGCCAGAGCAGGACGCCCGAGGGGCAGAGCATCAGGCGCTCGCCGGCAATGTGCAAGGGGGCTGCGATCATCGCCGGGCCGCTTTAGGGGCCGCGCGAATAAACCTGTTCCGGCGCGGGGCCTTAGGCGTCTCTCGCCGCGGCCGAGGGGTGGGGTCCTCGCTCACCACGGCCAGCGATTCGGAAAACATCTCAGCGCCATCGGTCGCGTCATGCACCAGGGCAGCGGCTTCGGCCAGCAGCGCATCCTCGGCGCCACCGGCGACCCATTCGCGCCCCTCCTCGATGAGTGCGGGCACCGCCAGGGGCGAGACGCGGTCGAGCCGGATATGGCGGATATTCTGGCGCACCCGGGCCAGCAGCGTGGCGATGCGGCCGATATCGGTGAGCCCCGCCGCGGCCTCGGCGCGGGTGGCGCGCAGCAGCACATGGTCGGGCTCATGCCGGCGGAGAACATCGTAGATGAGGTCGGCATTGACCGTCATGGCGCGGCCGGATTTTTCCTGGCCCGGGTGATGTTTTTCCAGCAGCCCCGCGATGGTGGCGATGTTGCGAAAGGTGCGGCGGAGCATGGAGCTTTCATTGATCCATTCCTCCAACTCCTCGCCGAGGATATCCTCCTCGAAGAGCGGCTGCACATCCACTGGCTCGAAGGCGCTCCACACCGCCAGCACGTAATCGGTGCCGACATAGCCGAGCGGGCCATAGCCCAGCTTTTCCATTCGCTTGGTGATCAGCATGCCCAGGGTTTGATGCGCCAGCCGCCCCTCGAAGCAATAGGCGACGAGGAAGAATTTTTCCCCGCGCGGGAAGACCTCGACGAGGAGTTCATCGGGGGCGGGCAGCACGCTGCGCAGCGCCTGCATCGCGAGCCATTCACGCACCTCTTCGGGCAAGGCGGGCCAGCGGCTTTGGTCATGCAGGATGGCCCGCACCTCGGCGGCGAGATAGGTGGTGAGCGGCATGCGGCTGCCGGCATAGGTGGGCACGCGGGCCTCGCCATCGCCACCGCGGCCGACCAGGGCGGCATTGGCCTCCATCGCCTCGAAGCGCAGCACCTGGCCGGCGAAGAGGAAATTATCGCCGGCCCGCAGGGTGGAGATGAACCATTCCTCCACCTCGCCCAGATAGGGGCCGCCGCGCATGCGGAGCTTGACCAGCGGCGTCTCGATGATGGTGCCGAGATTCATCCGCAATTGCCGCGCCACCACCGGGCCGCGGATATGCACCAGGCCCTCAGCATCGCGGAAGAGTTTGGCGAAGCGTTCATAGGAGCGGAGCGCATAGCCGCCATCCTCGACAAAGCGCAGCGTGTCATCGAAATCGCGCCGGGTCAGGGCGGCATAGGGGGCGGCCTGGCGGATTTCGGCGAAGAGCGCATCGGGGTGGAAGGGCGCGTGGCAGGCCATGGCCAGGATGTGCTGGGCCAGGACATCGAGGCCACCCGGGCGCGGTGCTTCACCATCCTGCTTGCCGGCGGCCACGGCCTCGATGCTGGCCATGCATTCGATCACCTCGAAACGATTGGCTGGCACCAGCATGGCGCGGGAGGGCTCATCCATGCGGTGATTGGCCCGGCCCACCCTTTGCAGCAGGCGGGAGACGCCCTTGGGCGCGCCCACCTGCACCACCTGGTCCACCGCGCCCCAGTCGATACCCAGATCGAGGCTGGCGGTGGCGACCACGCCGCGCAGTTTGCCGGCGGCCATCGCGGCCTCCACCTTGCGGCGCTGCTCCACCGTGAGGCTGCCATGATGGAGGGCGATGGGCAGGCTCTCCTCATTGAGTTTCCACAGTGCGGCGAAGACCAGTTCGGCCTGGGCGCGGGTATTGACGAAGACGATGGTCACGCCGCTCGCGGCGATGGCGCGGTAGATTTCCGGTGCCGAGGCCAGGCCCATATGGCCGCCCCAGGGCAGGCGGCCTTCGGGGAGTTGAATGGTGATGTCGGGCGCAGCACCGCCGGCCACGGTGATGAGGCGCACATCCTCAGGCTTGGCATGGCGGGAGACATGCGCCCGCAGCGCCTCAGGATGGGCGACCGTGGCGGAAAGCCCGACATGGCGCGCCTGGGGGGCGAGGCTGGTCAGGCGCGAGAGGGCCAGGAAAAGCTGGTCGCCGCGCTTGGTGCCGGCCAAAGCGTGGATTTCATCCAGCACGACGCAGCGCAGCGTGGCGAACATCACATCCGCATCGGCCAGGCTGAGCAGCAGGGTAAGGGATTCGGGGGTGGTGAGCAGGATATTGGGCGGCTTCTCGCGCTGCCGGGCGCGGCGATTGGCCGGGGTGTCGCCGGTGCGGGTTTCGATGCTGATGGGCAGGCCCATCTCCTCGACCGGCGCCATCAGGTTGCGGGCGATATCCACCGCCAGCGCCTTGAGCGGCGAGATATAGATTGTGTGCAGGCCCTCGAAGGGGTTTTCCGCCAATTCGACCAGGGAGGGCAGGAAACCCGCCAAGGTCTTGCCACCGCCGGTGGGGGCAATGAGCAGGGTACAGACGCCCTCGCGCGCGGCGGCCAGCATGGCCAATTGGTGCAAGCGGGGTTGCCATCCGCGCGCGGCGAACCAATTCTGAAAGCGTTCTGGCAATGTTCTCACAACGGGGGTCCATACACCGTGCCGCCTCATCCGCAAACCTGGCTGCGCGTGACCCCGGCTGGGCTATGGTGCGAGCCGGGCGATTTTTACATCGACCCATCGCGCCCGGTGGAGCGCGCCATCATCACCCATGGCCATAGCGACCATGCCCGCCCCGGCCATAGCGCGGTGCTGGCCACGGCCGAGACGCTGGCGGTGATGCGGGTGCGGATGGGCGAAGGGCGAGCTGGCATCACCCAGCAGGCGCTGGGCTTTGGCGAGAGGCTTGAACTGAATGGTGTCATTGTCACGCTACGCCCGGCGGGGCATGTGCTGGGCAGCGCGCAGGTGGTGATGGAGTGGCAGGGCGCACGCGCGGTGGTCAGCGGCGATTATAAACGGCGCTATGACCCCACCTGCCCGGGCTTTGAGCCGGTGCCTTGCGATGTCTTCGTCACCGAGGCCACCTTCGCCCTGCCGGTCTTTACCCATCCGCCGGCTTCTGGCGAGGTGCAGAAGCTGCTCGACAGCGTGGCGTTGTTTCCGGGGCGCACGCATGTCATCGGCGCCTATTCGCTGGGCAAGGCGCAGCGGATGATCGCCATGCTGCGCGCGGCGGGCTGGGAGGCGCCGATCTATCTGCATGGCGCGCTGGCGCCGCTTTGCGCGCTGTATGAGGAATTTGGCGTCTCGCTCGGGCCGCTCTTGCCGGCGACGGTGGCGAATAAATCGGCGTTGGTGGGTGCCATCGTGCTCGGGCCGCCCAGCGCGGTTGCCGATAAATGGGCCAGGCGCCTCGCTGAACCCGTGCTCTGCATGGCCTCGGGCTGGATGCGGCTGCGCCAGCGCGCCAAGCAGGGTGGGGTGGAATTGCCCATGGTGATCTCCGACCATGCCGATTGGCCGGAGCTGCTGGCCACCGCGGAGGATGTTCAGGCGCCGGAGATCTGGATCACCCATGGGCGGGAGGATGCGCTGATCCATGCGCTTGCAGGCCAAGGCATTCTGGGCCGGGCCTTGCATCTTGTCGGCCGCGAGGAGGAGGGGGAATGAGCATTCCCGCCTTCGCCACCCTGTTGGAGCGGCTGCTCTTCTCTCCTGGGCGTAACGCCAAGCTGGCGCTGTTGCGGCAATGGTTCGAGACGCAGCCTGACCCTGATCGCGGCCTGGGTCTGGCCGCCATCGCCGGAGAATTGTCTTTTCGCACCGCCAAGCCCGGCCTGTTTCGTGAATTGATCGCGACCCGCACCGACCCGGCACTCTTCGCCATGAGTTATGATTACGTGGGCGATCTGGCCGAGACCATCGCGCTGCTCTGGCCCGATGATGCGCGGGCCAATGCGCCCCCGCCTGGCCTGGCCGAGGTGGTGGAGACGCTGGAGATGGCGGCGGGGGCTGAGGTGCCGGCCATCATCGCCCGCTGGCTGGATGGGCTGGATGCCGGGGCGCGGCTGGCGCTGATCAAGCTGGTCACCGGCGGATTGCGGGTTGGTGCCTCCGCCCGGCTGGCCAAGACGGCGCTGGCGGAATGGTCGGGCCAGCCGGTCAATGAGATTGAGGAACTGTGGCATGGGGTGCCGCCGCCATACATCGCGCTGTTTGACTGGCTGGAGGGGCGGGGGACGCGGCCTGATCCGGCGGGGGCGCCGATTTTTCGCCCGCTCATGCTCGCCCATCCGCTGGAGGAGGCGGATCTGATCTCGCTCGCCCCGGGGGATTGGACGGCGGAGTGGAAATGGGATGGCATTCGCGTGCAGCTCACCGCCGTGCCCGGGGGGCGGCGGCTCTGGTCGCGCGGGGCTGAGGATATTTCCGCGAGCTTCCCCGAGATTATCCAGGCGATGGATTTTCACGCGGTGGCGGATGGCGAATTGCTGGTGGTGCGCGACGGGGTTGTAGCGCCGTTTTCGGATTTACAGCAGCGGCTCAATCGCAAATCGCCGAGTGCGAAAATGCTGGCCGATTACCCGGTGGCGGTGCGGCTTTATGACCTGCTCTTCGAGGGCGGCGAGGATCTCCGCCCCCTGCCCTTCGACGCCCGCAGGGCGCGGCTGGAGGCATGGCATGCGCGCGCCCAGCCGGCGCGGATGGATCTCTCGGCGCTGATCGATTTCGAGGATTTCGCAGGCTTGGAGGCGCTGCGGGCCGGCGCGCGGGCAGCCAGCATGGAGGGGCTGATGCTCAAACGGCGCGACAGCGCCTATGAGCCAGGCCGCATGCGCGGCAAATGGTGGAAATGGAAGCGCGGCACCCAGAATGTCGACGCCGTGCTGATGTATGCCCAGCGCGGCCATGGCAAGCGTTCGAGCTTTTATTCCGACTATACGTTTGGCCTGTGGCGCGAGGCTGAGGGCGGCGAGATGGAGTTGGTGCCGGTGGGCAAGGCCTATTCCGGCTTTACCGATCAGGACCTGCTCTTCCTCGACAAATGGGTGCGCGAGCACACCACTAACCGCTTCGGGCCGGTGCGTGAGGTGGAGCCTGGCCTGGTGCTGGAGGTGGAGTTCGATGCGGCGCAGCGCTCGCCCCGGCACAAATCGGGTGTGGCCATGCGCTTTCCGCGCATTGCCCGCATCCGCCGCGACAAGCCAGCGGTGGAGGCGGATAGGCTGGAGACATTGCTTGCGATGATCCCTGGCGGTTGAATACCCGCCTCACGGAGGAAACAAGCATGGCCATCACCCCCAATCACACGCTGGACAAGCTGCGCGCGGGAAAAACCGCGATCGGTTTTGGCATTCATCACCTGCGCGGCCCGGTGGCGGGCGCCCTGGCCGCAGCCTCTGGCTTTGACTGGATTTTCATTGATATGGAACATGGCGCGATGAGCGTGGACCAGGCCAGCGCCATGTGTGTGGCGGCCCAGGGCCAAGGTGTGACCCCCATCGTGCGCTGCTGCCGCGACGCGCTGTTTGAGGGCACGCGCTGCCTGGATAATGGCGCCATGGGCGTGGTGGTGCCCCATATCGACACCGCCGAGGATGCGGCCGAGATGGTGCGCGCCTTTCGCTTTCCGCCGCAGGGCATGCGCAGCTGGGGTGGGCCGCCCATCCAATACGGCTATCGCGCGCCCGATACCGCCACGGCGCAGGCCGAGACCAATGCGCATATCCTGCTCTGCGGCATGATCGAAACGCCCGAGGCGGTGGCCAATGTCGAGGCCATCGCCGCGACCGAGGGGCTCGACAGCCTGATGATCGGCACTTCGGACCTGACCGCCACCATGGGCATTGCCGGGCAGATCGGCCACCCCGATGTGCAGGCGGCCTATGCCCGGGTGGCGGCGGCCTGTGCGGCGCATGGCAAGGTTTTGGGCATGGGCGGGGTTTATGACGAGGTCTGGGCGCCGAAATACGCGGCTTTGGGGGCGCGGTTCATCCTGGGCGGGTCGGACCATTCTTTCCTGATGGCCGGGGCCTCGGCACGGGCGCGGTTTTTGGCCGGGCTGTGAGGGTGGTTTGGCAGGATTGCGAATGATTCGCAAGTTAGTTGCGAATGTCTCGCAACTGCACTATGGGGGGAGCATCACTTCGGATTCTCCCATGCAGCGCCGCCATCTTCTTGCCCTTCCTGCCCTTCTCGCCGCTCCGGCCATCGCGCAGGAGCGCGTGGTCAATATCTACTCCGCCCGCCATTACGACACTGACCGTGAGCTATGGGACGCCTTCACCCGGCAAAGCGGCATTCGGGTGCGGGTGATTGAGGCGAATGTGGACCAGTTGCTCGAGCGCATCCGGGCAGAGGGGGCGAATTCACCGGCCGATATTCTGATCACCGTTGATATCGGCCGGCTGGCGCGGGCCAAGGATGGCGGTGTTTTCCAGCCCACCCGCAATGCGACGCTGGAGGCGCGGATTCCCGCCCATTTGCGCGACCCGCAGGGGCATTGGTTCGGTTTTACCAGCCGCGCTAGGGTGGTGATGTATGACAAGGCCCGCGGTCTGCCGGCGCAGCTGACCCGTTATGAGGATCTGGCACGGGCGGAGTTTGCCAATGGCCTGCTCGTGCGCAGCTCAGGCTATATCTACAATATCGGCTGGACGGCGAGCATGCTGGCGGCCGATGGGCTTGCGGCGACTGAGGCCTGGGCCCGTGGCATTGCCCAGAACCTGGCCCGCCCGCCCTCGGGCGGCGATCGTGACCAGATTCGGGCCATGATCGCCGGCCAGGGGCGCTTGGCCATCGCCAATACCTATTATCTGGGGCTGCTGCATATCTCCCCACGCGCCGAGGAGCGTGAACTGGCCGAGCGGGTGGGGGTGCTTTTCCCCAATCAGGGCGACCGCGGCACGCATATGAATGTTTCTGGTGCGGGGATTATTCGCAATGCGCCCAATCGGGCGGCGGCCGAGGCCTTCTTGGAATATATGGCCAGCCCCGCCGCCCAGGCGCTCTTCGCGGGCAGCAATATGGAATATCCGGTGGTGGCCGATGCGCAGATTCATCCCTTCCTGCGCGGCTTGGGCAGCTTTCGCCAAGACCCGATCAGCGCCAGCGACCTGGCCGCCAATATGCCCGAGGCGCTGCGCCTGATGCAGCGGGCGGGCTGGCGCTGAAGCACGGCGCGGATTGAACAAGTCGGGGCTTCGTGGTTAAGCCGCAGCGCAACACGGAGCGCTCCATGAATCTCGACGCCATCCCCATCGGCAAGAACCCACCCGACGATCTGAACGTCATCATCGAGGTGGGTATCGGCGGCGAACCCATCAAATACGAGATGAACAAGGAAGCGGGGACGCTCTTCGTTGACCGCTTTCTGCACACGCCGATGCGCTATCCCGGCAATTACGGCTTCGTGCCGCATACGCTGAGCGATGATGGCGACCCCATCGACGTGCTGGTGGCCAATACCCGCCCCATCGCGCCCGGTGCGGTAATCAATGTTCGCCCAGTGGGCGTGCTGTTGATGGAAGATGATGGCGGGCATGATGAGAAGATTATCGCCGTGCCCAGCCCCAAGCTCACCAAGCGCTATGTCGATGTGCATGAGGTGACGCATCTGCCGCAGATCACCCTCGACCAGATTCGGCATTTCTTTGAGCACTACAAGGATCTGGAGCCCGGCAAATGGGTGAAGGTGATCGGCTGGGGCAATGCTGCCCGGGCGCGCGAATTGATTCTCGAGGCGATAGAGCGGGCGAAGGCGAGCAAGGGCTGAGGCCCATTCGCCCCGGCCGCCATCACATGCCGGGGCGCTTCAGGCCGCCCGTCCCTCTACCCTGTTGATCACGCCGATCAGCCATTCAATCCGCTCGCCCAGGCTATCGCCACCGATGGGATTGGGCACGGCGCGCACCAGATAGGCGGTGGCATCAAGTGGCGGCTCGGCGAGCGTGGCCGAGCGGGCCAGTCGGGGCAGCATGGCATTGGCCAGCAGCACCAGCTTGCGGCCCTTGGGCACGATGGCCCGCTTCGTCACCGGATCAAAACCCTCCGCGCGGACCATGCGGCCGATCTCGGCGTAAATCCGCCCGGCAGCGCGGATCGAAGAGCGGCAATCGGATGGCAGGGCGGCAATCCCTGCCTCGGAACGGGCATATAGCATATCGGCATTGGCCAGCATGCGATGGGTGATCTCGCGCAGCGCCGGGGTATAGCTGGGGTTGCGCTGCCAGGCCTCAGGGTCAATTCCGGCCTCGCGCATCCAGTCCAAGGGCAAATAGATGCGGCCATTTCGGGCATCCTCACCAATATCGCGGGCGATATTGGTGAGTTGCATGGCGACGCCAAGGTCACAGGCGCGGGCGAGGCGCGGGCCGTCGCGCACGCCCATCAACAGCGCCATCATCGCCCCCACAGTGCCGGCCACGCGGGCGCAATAGGCATGCAGCGCATCGAGCGTGTCATAACGCCGCTCCTCCGCATCCCATTCAAAACCCTCGATCAGCGCGCCGGGCAATTCCTTGGGCATCTCATATTCAGCGACGACAGCGGCGAAGGCGCGGTCCGCCGGGTGGTTGATCGGCTTGTTGACATAGATGGCATCGAGCCGCTCGCGCAGGCGGCGCACACTGGCCTTGGGGTCGGCCTCAGTGTCCACGGCGTCATCCGCCACGCGGCAAAAGGCGTAGAGCGCGGTGGCCGGCGCGCGCACCCGCCGGGGGAGGATGCGCGCCGCGGTGGCAAAGCTCTTGGAGCCCACGACCAGGGCGGCGCGGCAGGCGGCCAGATCCTCGGGGCGCATCGGGTCGGCCTCAAATGGCGCCAATTGCGGCAGGGTGGACGTCATTGCTTCCCCGGATAGATTGTTTCGGGAGCAGATTGGAGCGGGCTGGCGGGGGCCGTCAATCATCTTCCCGGAGCGCTAGTCTTTGCCGCGCACGATGCAGCCCCCAGGCGACAAAACCGGCCGCGACCGGCACGGCGCCCGCCGTCACCCAGTCAGGGTCGATGCCCCAATGGGGGGCGATGCCCTTGGCGGCGTAACCGGCCAGCCCCACCACGTAATAGGTGATGGCGGCAATCGAGAGCCCCTCCACCGTTTGCTGCAGCCGCAATTGCAGCCGCACCCGGCGGTTCATCGAGAGCAGAACGGCGCCATTCTGCGCCTCACGGGTGATATCGACCCGGGTCTGCAGCAATTGGGTGACGCGCAGCACGCGCCGGGACAGTGCCTCCTGCCGGGCGGTGGTGGATTGGCAAGTGTCCATGGCCGGTGCCAGGCGGCGTTCGGTGAATTCCTGGAAGGTTTGCAACCCCTCCATGCGCTCCTCACGCAATTCGGCGATGCGGCGCTGGACCAGGGCGTAATAGGCGGCGGCGGCGGAGAAGCGGTAGCGCGTCGCTGCCTCCTGGCTCTCGATCTCACTGGCCAGGCGGGTGAGGCGCTCCAGCAGCACCGGCTCGTCTTCAGGGCTCGCCTTGGTGAGGGCTGTGGCGATTTCGGCCAGTTCCTGCTCCCAATGGGTGAGCTTGGGCGAAAGCGCGCGGGCCACCGGCAGCGCCAGCAGCGCCATCATGCGATAGGTATCGATCTCCAGCAGGCGCTGCACATTGCGCCCGGTGATGGAGGCGGACATGCTGCCCTGCACCACCAGGAAGCGGGCAAAGCCATTGCCGCTGATCCTGAAATCGGTGAAGGCGAGGCCACGGCCACCGATGACGGAGCCCACCACCTGATTGTCGCCAAAAATATCCATCGCCAGCGTCTCTTCGGCGTCATGGGCGAGTTCCAGGTCGGCGGCGACCAGCAATTCACCGGGCAGCGCGGCCACCCAGTCGCTCGGCACGAAGGTGATGGCAGGTTCGGCGAAGGGCTTCTCCGCCACACCGTCGCGGATGAACATCACGCGATGGAATTCGGTGTGCTGCTCCCAGCGTATCCGGAAAATCCCCAGATCGGCCGACCAATGGCTGGCGCCATCCCCAGGCGGCACCACGCCAAAGCGCAGCGCCAGGGTGCGCATGGCAGCCAGTGCCGCGCCGCGCGGGGCATCGCCGCTCAACAGCGCCAGATAGGACACCCGCAAGGGCCCCATCAGCGTATCGGGCGGCCTTGCATGCACCTCATAATTCAGTTCGGCGCGCAAATGATGTTCAGGCGGCAGGGTCACGCGGGCACCATGATATTGGCCAGCAGCGAAGCCAGCAGGGCGGGGGCTTCTTCGTGTGCGAGATGGCCCAAGCCCGGCCAATCAACAAGGGTGGCGGCCGGAAGAATGGCCTGCACCCGCCGCGCTGTGTTGGGGCTGATGGTGCGGTCACCCAGGGCCGAGACCAAGGTGAGTGGCGTTGTGAGTTTCGGCAGGTCCCGCGCGAAACCCGGCAGGTCCCAAGCCGCCATCATCGCCAGCGTGCCGGCGACATGGCCGGGGCGGCGAAACAGCCGCGCGTAGAGTTCTAGGCCCCGGGCATCGAGGCGTGAGCCGGTCTCGCGCAGCAATTTCTCAACCGTCGCACGGTCCGCCGCCCGCCAGGCAACGAGCCAGGGCACAAAGGGCAGGCCCACCAGGGCACGCGCCAAGGGCGAAAAAATCTGCCCCGCAACGCCTCCCAATGGCAGCAGCGCGCCATTGAGGCTGATGATGTGGCGCGGCGCTATCCGGCCCTCGAGCGCCATGCGAATGGCGATGGCGGCACCGGCGGAATGGCCGATGATGATGTCAGGCCTGACCGCCTCGGCCTGCAGCAGGGCACCAAGATGGGCGGCCATGCCGGCCAGGCCCATTTGCGCCGGTGGCGGGGTGCTGGAAAAGCCATGCCCGGGCAGGTCCATTGCCAGCACCGAGGCGTGTTCGGCCAGCAGCGGCAGAACCCCCCGCCAGGAATGGGTGGCGGCACCGGTGCCATGCAGCAGCACCACCGATGGACCTTGCAGCCCCTTACGCTGGACATGCCATTCAATCCCGCCGGCCTGGACGAAGTGGCTGGCGCCGGCATTGGGCCAGTCGCGGCCATCGAGGCGCCAATCCGGCCTGTCGCTCATGAGGTGAGGCGCTGTGCGGCGGCCCCCGCGGCGCGCGCCATGCGGGCGGCATCGGCCATGGGCATCGGCAGATAGATGGCGGCCCCGGCCTCGGCCAAAGCGCGGGCAGTGGGTTGCGGCCGGGGGGCGGTATCGAGCAGGATGCAGGATACACCGGCGGCGCGCATCGCCCGGGCGGCGTCCAGCGCATCGAGATTGGCGCGGGTATGGCCGGGCGCGCCATCACGGGCGATATTGGCGCGGCCATCGGTCATCAGCACAATCAGGGCCGAGCGCCCTGCCCGGCGCTCGGCCGCTGCCAATTCCACCGCGGCATCAATGCCCGAAGCGAGCGGCGTGGGCCCGCCGCCGGGCATGCCGGCCAGGCTGCGCTTGGCACGGGCCAGCGCCTGGGTTGGGGGCAAGAGCACCTCCGCTCGGCTGCCGCGAAAGGCGATGAGCGCCACGCGGTCACGCCGCACATAGCAATCCGCCAGCAACAATTCCACCGCACCCTTCGCCTCGGCCAGACGATTGAGCGCGGAAGAGCCCGAGGCATCGACGGCGAAGATCGCGGTCACCTCATTCTTCTGCTTGTAGCGGCGAATGCGGAAATCCTCGCGCCGGATGGCAATGCGCGCATGCGCCGGTTTGGCGCGGATGGATTGCCAGGGGGCGGCGGCGCGCAGCGTATCAAGCACCGCCATGCGGGCATCGCCACGCGGCTCGCCGGCGCGTGAGCCTATGGGGCGGCCGCGCTTGGCCTGGGCGCGCGCCTCCCCGGCCCGGCCGCCGCCAGTGCGGCTGGTCAGCGCGGCCAGCTTGGCCTTGTCCAGCAGGTCAGTCGGCAGGTTTGCGGCGGCAGCGGCCAGCAGCAGTTCCTCCAACTCCTTGGGGTCGGGCAGCGGCGCCTGTTCGACGGGCGGCGGCGGCTCGTCCTGGTTTTGCTCTGGCGGTGGCGGGGGCGGTTCTTGCTCTTCCTCCTCGCCATCCGGTGGCGGCGGGGCCATGGTAGCGCGGGGGGCGAGCACTAGGCGGGCAGCAAGTTCAGCATCCGCCTTCTCCACCACCTCGCGGCCATCCAGCGCGGCGGCGGCGCGGGCGGCGTTGAGCGCGAGCAGCACGGCGCGCGGCGAGGCGATACCCAGCGCCATGGCGGCGGCGGTCAGGGCCGCGATGAATTCATCGGCCATGGTGACGGCGGGCAAAAGCGCGCGCGCCTCGCTCAGATCGATATCGGGCGGCGCCTCGCCGGGCAGGACGTGAAAGGCCAGCCGCTCCAGCAGCGCGGGCGGTGCCTTTTCATCAGCCTCGATCCCCTCATCCAGCATCAAGGTACAAAAGCGGCTTTCGGCGTTGAAGGCCACGCTCTCACGCTCGATCACCACGGCGTGGGCATCCATCACCGAGGCGATGCGCGCGGCGGTGCCGCTGGGCATACGCTCGGCCATGGCGATGACCAGGGTGCCGCCATTCACCGCTGCGAGCACACCTGCCTCGGCCACTGGCCGGCCCAGCGCCAGGGTGGCGGTGAGGTCCAGCCCGCCCAATAGGCGGTTATCGGGCAGATCGGGCGGAATACGCCGCCAGGGGGTCTGCCCCATCAGGGCGCGGAAGCCAGCGAGCCATGCGTCACGCTGCGGACCGGCGGCGCAGCGCAGCGCCACACCACCAAGACCCGCCGGGTCCACCGCGCAGAGCAGCGCGGCCTCGGCACTCATGACCGGTCCGGTTCATCGCCCCAACTCTCGACCACGGCGCGCTCGACACGGCTGGTCGAGGAACTGTCATCGAGGGGGTTGCGGCGCAGCCTGTGGCGCAGCGCCGGCAGCGCCACGCGGCGGAGATGGCTGATTGTGACTTCGGCCGAAGCCTCCAGCGCCGCAAGCGCGCGGGCGGCGCGCAGCAGGGTCAATTCACCGCGCAGGCCATCGGTGCCGAGTGCCATGCACAGCTTCGATGCCTCTTCCAATATCGCGTCTGGCACGCTGACATGGGGCAGCAGCGCGCGGCCGGCGAGGATGCGGGCGCGCTGCGCGGCCTCGGCCTCGGCATAGCGCTCGCAAAACGCTGTGGCATCACGCTCGAAGGCATCGCGACGTTTGACGACCTCAACGCGGGTGGGAAGGTCCTGCGGGGTGCGAAGTTCGACCGCGAGGCCAAAACGGTCGAGCAATTGGGGGCGAAGCTCGCCCTCTTCGGGATTGCCGGAGCCGATCAGCACGAAACGGGCGGGATGGCGCAGCGAGATACCCTCGCGCTCCACCACATTCTCGCCCGAGGCGGCGACATCGAGTAGGAGGTCCACCAAATGGTCCTCGAGCAGGTTCACCTCGTCGATATAGAGAAAGCCGCGATGGGCGCGGGCGAGGAGGCCGGGCTCGAAGGCTTTTTCGCCGCGGGTGAGGGCGCGTTCGAGGTCGAGCGCGCCCACCAGACGGTCCTCCGAGGCGCCGAGCGGCAGGTCCACCACCGGCACCGGGACCATGCTATCGCCCTGTGAGGCGCAATCATCCGGCATGGCGCAACCGCGGGCGGGGTCGCAATTGTAGCGGCAGCCCGGAACCACGGCCATGTCGGGCAATAATTGCGCCAAGGCGCGCACGGCGGTGGATTTGCCGGTGCCGCGATCACCCAGCGCCAGAACGCCGCCGAGCATGGGCTCGACCGCGGCCAGCAGCAGGGCAAGGATCATTTCCTCCTGCGCCACGATGGCGGTGAAGGGGAATACCGGCTTGCGCCGCAGCGGTTGGGCCACGGCTTGTACCCTACCAACACCGCCCCCGGATGGGGCGTTACCATCCATCATGCGGCGCGCTGCAGACTCAGGCTCGACCAGACTTCGCTGAGGGCGGAGATCAGGTGATCGATATCCGCATCACTGTGCAGCGGGCTGGGGGTGAAGCGCAGACGCTCGGTGCCGCGCGGCACGGTGGGGTAGTTGATCGGCTGGACGTAGATGCCGTGCTGCTCGAGCAGCGTATCGCTGATGCGCTTGCAGGCCACGGGGCAGCCCACCATCACCGGCACGATATGGCTGGGATTGGGCAGATGCGGAATGCCGGTGGCATCGAGGCGGGCGCGCAGCACGGCGACCCGGTCATGCATCGCCGCGCGCTCGGCATCGCTCTCCTTCAGGTGGCGGATGGAGGCCGCGGCGCCTGCGGCCACGGCGGGCGGCAGGGCGGTGGAGAAGATGAAGCCCGAGGCGAAGCTGCGGACAAAATCCACCATGCTGGCGGAGCCCGCGATATAGCCGCCGATCACGCCAAAGGCCTTTGCCAGCGTGCCCTCGATGACGGTGAGGCGATGGGCCACGCCATCACGCTCCGACACGCCACCGCCGCGCGCGCCATACATGCCAACGGCATGGACCTCATCGAGATAGGTCATGGCATTGTATTTGTCGGCGAGGTCGCAGATGGCGCCGATGGGGGCGACATCGCCATCCATGGAATAGACGCTCTCAAAGGCGATCAGCTTTGGGGTTTCGGCCGGAATGGCGGCGAGTTTGGCTTCCAGATCCTCCAGGTCATTATGCTTCCACACCACGCATTTGGCGCGGCTGTGGCGAATGCCCTCGATCATCGAAGCGTGGTTCAGCGCGTCCGACAGCACGACGCAATCGGGCATTTGCGATGCCAGGGTGGAGAGTGTGGCGAGGTTGGACATGTAGCCTGAATTGAACAGCAGCGCCGCCTCGGTGCCGTGCAGATCGGCCAATTCGGCCTCGAGGCGGATATGATCGGTGTTGGTGCCACCGATATTGCGGGTGCCGCCCGCCCCTGCCCCGCTGCGGTCCAGCGCCTCATGCATTGCAACCAGCACCTTGGGGTGCTGGCCCATGCCGAGATAGTCATTCGAGCACCACACCGTCACCGGCGCGCGGTTGCCTGAGCCGTGATTGGTGGCCATGGGGAATTTGCCGCGATGGCGCTCCAGCTCGGCGAAGACGCGGTAGCGGCCCTCTTCGTGAAGGCCGGCAATCTTGGTCTGGAAGAATGCTTCGTAGTTCATGGTGCCTCCATCGGCCCGGTCATTGTTGTTTTACGGCTCCAGGTCCACAGCGCCTCGGAGCGAATTGGCAGCACCAGGAAGAGGTGCTCGATCACCGCCAGCACCGCGAGGGTGGCCAGCATGGATTTCTCCGCAACCTCAAAGGCGCTGGCGCCTGGCGCACGCGCCGCATCGATCAGCCACCAGCTCAGAGCAATGCAAAGTGCCAAGGAGAAGGGGAAGAAGGCGTTCATCCGGCGCTGGCGGAAAAAACTGCGCAGGTGGGAGAGATGCGCGGGCATCATCGCCTCACCCAGATTCAGCACGCCGAAATAAAGATTCAACTTGGTGGAGAGCCGGGCGAAATACAGCACCGCCCAGGTCCATAGGCCGGACTGGTTCGGCTGGTTCCAGCACACGGCCAACACACCAGCGCCGAGCACCAAGAGCGCGATTTCATGATGCAGGATGGCTGCCACCGCAGCACGAAGCCGCGGCCAACCCACCGTGCCCTGAGGCAGCGGTTGGACCGAAAGCCCCATCACCCGCCCGGTGAGGAAGCCCATCTCGGCCCAGGCCCAGATCAGCACGGCGCAGAGAAAGCCATGGTAAGGCCCGCCGGGGCCGATATCGCGCACGGTGAGCAGCAGCCCCAGAAAGGCGCCCCCCAGCACGGCCGAAGCGCCCATCATGCTCCAGCCGAAAGTCTCCGGCCGGAGCTGATTGAGCAAATACACCACGCCAGTGCCGAACCACCACACAAAGACGGTGAACAGGATGGGCAGCATCGCGGCGGGCAGAAAGTCGAGCATGCTTACCAGGCCGGCGCCATGCGGACATCGGCCGGCAATGCGGCCTTGTTGCCGCGCAGCAGATAGAGCCGCACGAAGCCCAGCCCCGCCTGCGCCTGCAGGCCAAGGCGCTTCAGCCGCCCACCCAGACCTGGTGCCGCACGGGCGGCATCAAGCTGGGTAGAGATGGCCAGCAGGCGCTTGAGCCCGGCAAGGAAGGCCGGGTTATCGATCGGCAAGGTGACCGGGAAGACCTGCTTGCAGATATCGGTGGTGATGCGGAAGACCTGCATGTCGTAATCATCGGGTGTCATGCCCAGGGCCTTGTGGAATTCAGGCCTTGCATGATCGCGCACATACATGGTGGCGAAGACGGCGAGTTGGAAGAACTTCACCCAGAGCACATTCGGCCCCGAGAGGAGTTTGGGGTTCGCGCGCATCAGCAGGGCAAAGGCCTCGCCATGGCGGAATTCGTCATTGCACCACTTCTCGAACCACTGAAAGATCGGGTGGAAGCGCAGCTCGGGGTGTTTCTCGAATTGGCGGAAGATGGTGATGTAACGCGCGTAACCAATCTTCTCGCTCAAATAGGTGGCGTAGAAAATGAATTTCGGCGTGAAGTAATGGTACTTCTTGGCCTTGGTTAGGAAGCCCAGATCCACGCCAATGCCCAAATCCTTCAGCGCATCATTGATGAAGCCGGCATGGCGCGCCTCATCACGGCTCATGAAGCCGAAAAGGTCCTTCATGTCCTGATTTTTTACGCGCTTGCGGATCTCGGCATAAAGGACGCAGCCGGAGAATTCAGCGGTGACGGAGCTGACCAGAAAATCCACCACCTCTTTTTGCAAGGCCGGCGGCAGGTCATCGAGCCTGAATTTATCGAAATCGCTGTTGCGGACGAAATGGCCCTTATTCGGGTCACGGCGGAACTCATCCATCAGCGCGTCCCATTGGGCGCGGATGGGGTTCACATCCATCGCGTCCATCGCCGCGAAATCGGTGGTGTAGAAGCGCGGCGAGAGGACGGTGTCCGTCGTCGCCATTTGCGTGGTTTCGTTCTGCCCACGGATGGGGGGGTGCTGTATCGCGTTCATGCTGCCTGCTGAGCCTCCAGGTGGCCCTTGGGCTCAAAGCCGCAATGGTAGAGTTCGGTGAGTTCGGCGATGGCCGAGAGCTCGGTCCATAAACGGGTGAGCGGGCCAGCGCGCAGCACGGTGGCTCGGGTTTGATAGCTGCGCACTTCACCATAGGCCACATGATCAGGGGCGTTATGGACAATCACCCTATCGCCGGGGCGCAGCACAATGCCCTCAGGGATGGCATGGGCGTGAAGACTGTCAAAACTCTGTTCGATTTCAACGGTGCATGGCACCTCGATGCTACGAGGTGCAAACCAGCCCCGACGAACCTCCCGGCTCTCCATCATCCTCTTACTTCCTTCTCACTCAACCAACGAATGAAGACCTCGGCGTTTGTTGGGCCGAATGCCCTCAGATCCACCCTGCGCTCCGTTGCGGAATCTGTCAGGGTGACGCGGTTATCCTGCCACGCCTCGATACGGAATGGCATCGAAATCGTCGCATCGGTACGAAGAATATCACGGCGGATGACCCGGATCATCGTGCGCAGGAAGCCATTCTCACCGGCGGCGAGATGGTCATACTCCCGCCCGGTTGCCATATCGACGACCGACAGCCCGCCATCGGGCTGCTCGATGAAGCGCAGCACGAGCGAAATGCGCGGCACCTCGGTGCTGGGTGCGGGTGCATCGCGCCACCAACCGGCGCTGCCCACGGCCGCCAATGTCAGGAGGACCATGCTGGCAACCACCAGGATGAACATCCGCGAGATATAGTCAGGATTTCGCTGGGTCTGGGCTTGCAGCATGGGTGTATCCTCTGGCGGGTTCAGGCCGTCACGGCGGCTTGGCCGGGACGGGCATTGGTATTGGGCGCAGCCATGGGCTGAACGGCGACGCCAGCGCTGGCGGCGAGGCTGCGGGCCAGGATTTGCGCCGCCCCCGCAGCCTGAGGCAGTGCCCGCAACATCGGCTCAGGATGCAGGATCGAGGCTATACGCACATGCGGCCATAGCGCGATCCAGGAGATGCGGGCGGGTTTCAAAATACGCAGCACCACATCCTCGGTGCCATCGGCATGGGTGACCCGTGCCACACTCTCAATGACGCTGAAGGGAATATTAAGGATCATCGGCAGCGCGATGCCAACCCGCATCACCACCCGCTTATTGGTGATGGTGTAGATTGCGCCGCGCGCTGCGGCCCGGCCGATGGACCATAGCAGGCCCAGGCCCACCAGGCCGATCACGCCCGAGATCACCAGCCCACCGCCAAGCTGCACCAGCCCCGCCCCGTGATAGGCGCCAAGCCCGGCCTGCAGCGCCAGCAAGGCGCCGAAATACCAGGTGATGGCCCGCAATCCCAGGGCGCGGGCTGTGAGGCCCCTGCCCTGAGGCTGCCCTTGCCAGAGCAAGCTCTCGCCGGGTGGAAGCCGTTCCGGAAGACCCGGAATCGGCTCAGCCTCATGCTCGGGAATATCCGGCGAGAGGTGGTGATGCTTGGGTTCGTTCACAGACAGGGCTCACTGCGCTCGGGCTTCGCATAAAGCTGGCCAGAGGCGAAATAGGCCTGGATCTGATCTTCCTCGCGCAGGGTGATCTGCTCGGCGCTCTTGGTCACCGGGGCGGCCTCGAAATGCCGCGCCAGCAGGGTGTTCACCTTGACCTGACCGGCCGTCTCATTAACCCGCACCAGAGGTGCTGGGGCCAGAACGCGGCGGCCCTTGGGCGTTTGTACTTCGAGGAAACGGGCCAGATACTCGGCGCGGTCCACCCATACATCCACCACCGTGCCGGCCACTTCGCCATCGGCATCGAGCACGACCATGCCGCGGGGATCGGGATCCTCTTCGGCCAGGTAGAAATCGGACGCGGCCCGCAGCGGGACGATCGAGGGCTGGTGGTCATCGTAGCACAGATGCGGATGATCAGCCCGCTGGGCATAGGCGGCCGGGCCGAGGCCCAGTTGCATCGGGTCACCCATCGGCTCGATCGGGTCGCCGCCGCCCTTGGTCGGGTGGATCGGCAAGACTTCGGGCGTCTCAGGCCGAGGCGCCATCACCGTGCCACCGCCATGGGGCAGGATGAAGGTCTTCGGCGAAGGCATGCCGGTCCAGCCTTCATCGACCGCGCGGCCGGTGACGTCAGAGACCAGCGGATAGCCTTCCCGCTTGCTCTCACGATTGAGGTAGATCACTAAGCCAAGAAAGAACGCCCAAAACAAATAGAGGGCGATCAGGGTGATGTCGAAATTCAGGAAGAAGTTGCCGCTGAACATGACGTCGCTCCAGGGGTTCAGGGTTGCAGGGAAGGCACGGCACGCGCCAATGCCGCGGGGCGCACAAGCGGCCCGACGGCAATAAGCGTCGCAAAGAGAAGCGCGATCTCAAGGGTGTAGACCACGCCATAGCCGGTTGCGGCATGCATAAGGCCCGGCCCCATTCCGCCATCCAAGGCGAAGGCCGAGACGATGTCGCGCAGCGCACCACCCACACCCACCGCGACACCGGCCGAGGTGGCCTGCACCGCGCCCCAGATGCCAAGCGCGAGCCCGGCCTGGCCCGCGGGGGCGGCCTGCATGCAGGCGGTGAGGGTGGCATGGGTGAAAAGCCCCGCGCCGAAGCCGATCAGCACCGTGCCCAGGCAGAGCAGGAACTGCGAGTTCATCGGCGCCGAGAAGATGATGAAGGCAAAGGCAAAGGTACCGATCAGCGCGCCAAAGCCCGCCACCCGATGGGGGTCGGCGCCATTGACCAGGCGGCGCGCCGCCACCACGAAGCCAATAATGCCACCCGCCGCCAACAGCGCTGTGAGCAAGGTGGTGGCTGCCACTGAAAGGCCGAGCATTTGTGCGCCATAAGGCTCAAGCAGAATATCCTGCATGGAGAAGGCGGCAGTACCCAGGCCCACACCCACCAGGCGGCGCACCCAAGGGCCCTGCCGGCGCATGCTGTTCCAGGCTTCCGAAAAGCTTTCGGCCACCGGCTCGATCTTATGCGATCCGCCGCGAATTTCCTGCCGCCACAAGGCGGCTGTGGTGAGCAGCAGGCAGACCACGGCGCAGCCCTGGATCATCTGGATCAGCTTGATCTGGGTGAAATCGGCCAAGATCGCACCGAAGATCAGCGACCCGCCCAGCATCCCCAGCAGCAGCAGCACCGAGAGGAAGGCCACAACCTGCGGCTGCTTCTCAGGCGGCGTTAGATCAGTTGCCAAAGCAAGCCCTGCGGTTTGCACCGTGTGGATGCCGATACCCACCACCAGAAAGGCAACGGCGGCACTGGCCGGCCCGGCCCAGTCCGGGCCCTGGCTATCCCCCGAAAGAATGATCAGCGCAAAGGGCATGATGGACAGGCCGGAGAACATGACCACCGCGCCCTTCCAGATATAGGGAAAGCGGCGCCAGCCCAAGGCGGATTGGTGCTTGTCGGAATTGAAGCCGATCAGCGCCCTGAAGGGGGCGAAGAGCACCGGGATGGCGAGCATCAATGCCACCAGCCCCGCCGGCACATGCAGCTCCACAATCATCACGCGGTTGAGCGTGCCGATGAGCAGCACCGAGCACAGACCCACCGAAACCTGGAACAGCGACAACCGCAGCAGCCGCGACATCGGCAGCGTCTCACTGCCCGCATCAGCGAAGGGCAGGTATTGCGGCGTCAGGCGCATCCAGGTGCGCGAGGGGTGCGGGATGCGAAACCTCATCAGGCACTGATCTCCAGTGCCTGCGAGATATAGAAGGCGCGGCTGACGCGATGGGTGCGGCCCAGCTTCAGCCCTTTCTCCCCCACCAGCAAATGCGACAAATGCCGGGGCGAGACCGGCACGATGGCGGGCGAGCGGTCACTGCGCGGAAACAGCTTGCCCACCGCCCAGACGGTCGCCAGCAGCGCCGTGCGGGGCGCGAAGGTGAAGCACACCGAATGGTCAGCCCGCGCCGCCAGACCGGCCAGCGCCACTGAGACATCCCTGGCCGAATAATGGATCAGGCTGTCCATCGCCACGATGTGGTCAAACCTGCCCAGCGCTGGGTCGAGCATGTCGCCCACGCGGAAATCCAGCCGGGGATGGCCCTTGCTGCGCTCGGCGGCGAGGCCAACCAGGGTGGGTGAAATATCGATGGCGACCACATCGGCGCCGCGCCGCGCCGCCTCCAGCGCCAACGCGCCGGTGCCACAGCCGGCATCAAGAATACGACGACCATGCAGGTCCTCGGGTAGCCAGGAGAGCAGCGTGTCGCGCATCGCATTGCGCCCGGCACGCACCTTGGCACGCACCCCGCTCACCGGCGCCTCGGAGGTCAGCCGCGCCCAGGTATCGGCCGCGGTGCGGTCGAAATAATGCTCAAGCTCTCCGCGGCGTTTGGCGTAGCTGCTCATTAGTCGAAGCCCAGCAGGTCGAATATGTCACGGTCGCGCATTGGCACGGTGGGCAGCGCCTCGGTGCCCGCCCAGAGGCTTTCGGCCAGGCGCATATAGCTCTCCTGCACCGCCAGCAGCGCCGGGCTCTCCTCCATTTCGAACAGCGTGCTCTTTTTCAGCCGCGAGCGGCGAATGACGTCGAGATCGGGGAAATGCGCAAGGCTCTTGAGGCCGGTCGCGGCATTGAATTTGTCGATCTGATCGGTGCCCGCGCTGCGGTTGACGATGACCCCACCGAGGCGGACATCGTAATTCTTCGACTTCGCCGCGATCGCCTGCACGATCCGGTTCATGGCGAAAATACTGTCGAAATCATTGGCGGCGACGATCACCGCGCGCTCGGCATGCTGCAGGGGGGCTGCGAAACCACCGCAGACCACATCGCCCAGCACGTCGAAGATCACCACATCGGTCTCTTCCAGCAGATGATGCTCCTTGAGCAGCTTCACCGTCTGGCCGACCACATAGCCACCGCAACCTGTGCCGGCCGGCGGGCCGCCGGCTTCGACGCACATCACGCCATTATAACCCTCGAAGATGAAATCCTCGGGCCGGAGTTCTTCCGAATGGAAATTCACCGTCTCCAGAATGTCGATCACCGTGGGGATCAGCTTCTTGGTCAGTGTGAAGGTGCTGTCATGCTTGGGGTCGCAGCCGATTTGCAGCACGCGCTTGCCCAAATGGGAAAAGGCGGCCGAGAGGTTCGAGCTCGTGGTGCTCTTGCCAATGCCGCCCTTGCCGTAGACGGCAAAGACCTTGGCGCCCTCAATCTGCAATGCCGGGTCGAGGGCGACCTGCACCGAGCCCTCGCCGTCAGGCCGACGAGGAATGGCGCCGCGCATCGTCTCGTGGCGGGTAATCACGGTCATGCTGCTACCATCTCCGGGGTGATGCCTTCCAGGCGGTCTTCTAATTCCTGGCCAGCGGCGCGCAGCGCATCGAGCGTTGCTTCATCCGGTTGCCAGTAGTTGCGCTCATTGGCCTCCAGCAGCCGATTGGCGATCTTCGCCGAGGCTGTGGGGTTGAGTTCGGCGAGGCGCGCGCGCATCGCCGGGTCGAGCATGTAGGTCTGTGCCAATTGGGTATAGACCCAGCCACTCACCTGGCCGGTGGTGGCCGACCAGCCCAGCGTGTTGCTGACCTGCTCTTCGATCTGCCGCACGCCTTCATAGCCATGGCTGAGCAGCGCCTCGTACCATTTCGGGTTCAGGCCGCGGGTGCGGGTCTCCAGGCTCACCTGCTCATTGAGCGTGCGCACCTGGCCTGCGCCCTTGGTCTGGTCGGAGATATAGACCGGTGCGGATTTGCCGCGGGCCTTGGCGACGGCACGGGAAATGCCGCCCAAACTATCGAAATACTGGCTGATGGTGGTCACACCAGTCTCGACGCTATCGAGGTTCTGATAGGCCATATCGACCGAGCCCAGGGTGTGGTTCAGCACCTTGTCATGCCGCCGCGCCTTGCCATCCACACCGTAAGCAAAACCCTTGCGGCTGGTATAGGTGGCGCCAAGTTCGTCCTCATCCTGCCAGCCGGCATTATCGACCAGCAGGTTCACATTGGCGCCATAAGCCCCTTCGGAATTGCCGAAGACGCGCAGCGCGGCTTCCTCGATCGTGCCGCCATTCTTCGCCAGATAATCCAGCGCATGGGCGCGGATATAATTCAGATGCGCCGGCTCATCGGCCTGCGCGGCCAGCAGCGCCGCCTCGGCCAGCAGCTTGGTTTGCAGCGGCAAAAGGTCGCGGAAGATACCCGAGAGGCTGATCATCACATCCACCCGTGGCCGGCCCAGCTCCTCCAGCGGCACGAGTTGCGCGCCGGTCAGACGGCCGTAGCTGTCATGGCGCGGCTTCGCGCCCATCATCCACATGACCTGGGCGATCGGGCCGCCCTCGGCCTTGAGGTTATCAGTACCCCAGAGCACGACAGCCACAGTCTCCGGCAGCTTGCCCTCTTCCTCCTTGTGGCGGGCGAGCACGCGCTCGGCCTGCATCGCGCCATCCTTGCAGGCATAGGCGGAGGGAATTTTGAAGGGATCAAAGCCATGCAGGTTGCGCCCGGTTGGCAACACTTCAGTGCTGCGCAGCAGGTCACCACCCGGCACGGGCTTGATATAGCCGGCGTCGAGCGCGTGGATGATTGCCGGCAGTTCGGCATCCACAGCCAGCAGGGCGTCGATCCGGGCGCGCTCGACTGGCTCCAGGATATCGGCGGCGTCGAGCGTGTCGTGGCGCTCAGAAGGGGAGAGACCCTTGCCGATGACGTGCAGACCATTGGGGATGAGGGTGTATTCCAGTTCGAGCAACGCGGCGCCCAGCTTTTGCACCCGCGCATCCCACTCCTCGGCGCCCCAGAAGGGCTCGGCCTGGGCCAGTTCCAGCTCCGATGCCTGGAGCTGAATGAGTTCGGCCAGGCTCTCACGCGGGCTGCCCGGCTCGAAGGCGCGCCAGCGATCGATCGAGGCCTTGAGTTCCAGCAGGCCCTTATACAGCCCGGCCGAAGCCACTGGCGGCGTGAGGTAGCTGATCAGCGTCGCGCCGGCGCGGCGCTTGGCCAGCATACCCTCGGAGGGGTTGTTGGAAGCGTAGAGGTAGTAATTCGGCAGGTCCGCAATCAACCGGTCCGGCCAGCAATTGGCCGAGAGGCCGGTTTGCTTGCCGGGCATGAATTCCAGCGCGCCATGGGTGCCGAAATGCAGCACGGCATCGGCTTTGAAATCCTCACGCAGCCATGTGTAGAAGGCGGCAAAGGCATGGGTGGGGGCGAAGCCTGCTTCGAAGAGCAGCCGCATCGGGTCGCCCTCATACCCAAAACCCGGCTGCACACCGATAAAGGCATTGCCGAACATGGCGCCCAGCACATGGATGCTGGCACCATCGGCCTGCTGGCGGCCCGGCGCCGGGCCCCAGGCCTTCTCAATCTCTGGCAGCCAGCGCTGGCGGCGCACATGGGTGTCGGTGGGGATGCGATGGGCCACATTGGCCAGCGCGCCATATTGCTCGGCATTGCCCTTGAGGATGCTTTCGCGCAGCGCATCCACGCTCTCCGGCACATCGACGGTGTAGCCGGCGGCCTTCAATGCACCAAGGGTGTTGTGCAGCGATTCGAACACCGCGAGATAGGCGGCGGTGCCGGTATTGCCGGCATTGGGCGGGAAATTGAAGATGACGAGGGCGATCTTGCGCGCCGCACGCTCGCGCCGGCGCAGATCCACCAGCTTGCCCACGCGCGCGGCCAGCATGGCCGAGCGCTCCATCTCGACCAGCATCCTGCCGCCACAGCTCACACCATCGCAGCCCGGGCATGGCGTGGCACCGCCCGAAACCCCGCAACGGCCGCCATAGGTGATGGGCGCAATGGCGCCATCCAACTCAGGAATGGCCACCATCATCGTGGCCTCGACCGGTGTCAGGCCCGCATTGCTGGCCCGCCAGGTGGCGATGGTTTGGAACTCCAGCGGATGGGCCAGCAGATAGGGCACATCGAGCTTGGTCAGAATGTCTTCGGCCGCCTTGCTGTCATTATAGGCAGGGCCGCCAACCAGGCTGAAACCGGTGAGCGAGACGACGGCGTCCACCGTCGGCACGCCATCCTTCATGAAATAATTTTCGATGGCGGCGCGGCTATCGAGGCCAGCCACGAAGGCCGGCACGACATTCATGCCCCGCGCCTCCATGGCGGCGATCGCGCCATCATAATGGCCGGCATTGCCCGCCAGCACATAGCTGCGCAGGAGCAACACGCCAACGCGGCCGCCGGACTGCAATGCCGGCAGATCCGACAGCCTCTCGGTGACCCGCCCCGGCAGGTCGGGGTGATAAAGGCCCACCTCCGGGTATTCGACCGGCGCCGCCACCTTGATCTTGCCCGCCAGCTTCGCGCGGCTGCCCGCGGCGTAGCGGTTGACCATCATCCGAACCAGATTGGCGATATTGTCCGAACTGCCGGAAAGCCAGTATTGCATGCCCAGAAAATAGGCTCGAAGGTCCTGCGCGGTGCCGGGGATGAAGCGCAGCAGCTTGGGCAATTCGCGCAGCACGCGCATCTGGCCCGCGCCGGTGGAAGCCCCCCCTTTGCCCTTATTGCCGCGCAGCTTCTTCAGCAGCGCCATCGGGCCCTTAGCCTCCTTGCCCATATCGAACTTGCCGATCCGGGTGAGCTTCATCACCTCGGGGCAGCTCATCAGGTTGAGCATGGCATCACAATGCGGACGGCGGGCGGCAAGCTGCGGCAGAACCAGCTTCGCGTGGTCCTCCAGGAACAGCATGGTGGTGATCACGATATCGGCATTGGCGATGGCATTGTGGCAATGCGCGAGCGCCACCTCACAACCCGCCCATTCATCGGCGGCGTGAACGGCAAATTCGAGGCCGGGTACGTCCCGCCGCAGCATATCTGTGGCCTCGCGCGCAGCCACCCCAAGGTGGCTGTCCATCGTGACCAGCACGACTTTCACGGGCGTGGCTGGCTCAGCGCGCATAATGGGCCTTTGCGTCGTACAGCGTTTCGACCGTGATGGTGCCTATGCCCTTCATGGCTGCGTATTTTTCTGTGTTTCGACGGGCTTTTCCGCGGACAAAGAAGGGAATTTTCTTCAACTCTGCCTCAGCCTCGGCATTCCAGCCGCGGACCTCGACCAGACTTTCGCTATCAGCCAGAACGGCTGCTGCCGGTTGCTCGGGCAATTTGCCGGAGCCCAGATGCGAGGGCTTGGCCTCGTCATTGAATTCGCGGTCCTCGCGGAACATCGCCAGCAGATGCTCCTCCAGGCCCATCATCAGCGGGTGGACCCAGGTGTCGAAGATGACATTGGCCCCCTCGAAACCCATTTGCGGCGAGTAGCGGGCGGGGAAATCCTGCACATGGACCGGGGCTGAGATCACCGCGCAGGGCAGGCCCAGGCGCTTGGCGATATTGCGCTCCATCTGGGTGCCGAGGACGAGTTCGCAGGCGGCCGCTTCAATCGCCGCCTCAACCTCAAGATAATCATCAGTGATGAGCGCTTCGAGGCCATATTGCGCCGCCGCCTCGCGCACATCGCGCGCCTGCTCACGCGAATAGGTGCCCAGGCCCACCACGGTGAAACCAAGCTCCCGGCTAGCCACCCGTGCCGCCGCCACGGCATGCGTCGCATCGCCGAAAATGAACACCCGCTTGCCGGTGAGATAGGTGCTATCGACCGAACGGGAATACCAGGGCAAGCGACTGGCTTCGGCCACCGTCGATGCATCCAGCCCCGCCAGCGCCGCCACCTCGGCGATGAATTCGCGCGTGGCGCCCACGCCAATCGGCACGGTCTTAGTCGCTTCCTGGCGGAATTGACGCTTGAGGAAGGCCGCGGCCACGCCGGCGGTCTCGGGGTAGAGCACCACGTTGAAATGCGCATCACCCAGCCGCATCAGATCCGATGGCGCGGCCGATGCGGGGGCGACCACATTCACCCGAATGCCCATCCCTTCCAGCAGGCCCACGATCTCGCGCACATCATCGCGGTGGCGGAAGCCCAGCGCGGTGGGGCCGAGGATATTGCAGGAGGCACGCTCGGGCGGGGATTGCGGGGCGCGGGCAAAGGCACGGACGAGCTGATAGAAAGTCTCAGCCGCGCCCCAATTCTCTTTCTTCTGATAGGCGGGCAACTCAACGCCCACGACCGGGATGGGCAGGTTGATGGCGCGCGCGAGGCCGCCTGGGTCATCCTGCAGCAGCTCCGCCGTGCAACTCGCCCCCACCAGCAAAGCCTCGGGGCGGAAGCGCTCATAGGCGTCGCGCGCCGCTTCCTTGAACAGATCCGCGGTATCGGCGCCGAGATCGCGCGCCTGGAAGGTGGTATAGGTCACCGGTGGGCGGGCGGTGTTGCGCTCGATCATGGTGAAAAGCAGGTCGGCGTAAGTGTCACCCTGCGGCGCGTGCAGCACATAATGCAGCCCCCGCATGCCGGTGGCGACACGCATGGCCCCCACATGGGGCGGGCCTTCATAGGTCCAGAAGGAGAGCTGCATCGCCTATGCCCCCGCCGCGACTGGGGGGCGGCCAAAATCCAACTTGTCCTTGCGGCGCAGCGGGCGGGCAAAAAGCTCCGCCAGATCGGCTGCTTGATCATAGCCCTGGATGGGGGTGAAGACGAGTTCAATGGCCCATTTCGTGGTCATGCCCTCGGATTCGAGGGGGTTGGCCAGGCCCAGGCCACAGACGGTGATATCGGGACGCGCGGCGCGCACACGGTCAAGCTGACGGTCGACATGCTGGCCCTCGCTGAGGAAGGTGCCGCTGGGCAGCGCCTCCAGCTCCGGCGTCATATGGGCGCGGTGCAGGAAGGGGGTGCCAACCTCAAGCAGCGTCATGCCCAACTCATTGTGCAGAAACCGCGCGAGTGGGATTTCCAACTGGCTATCGGGCATGAAGAACACGCTTCTGCCGGCGAGTTCGCTCTGGCAGCGCTGCAGCGCCAGCCTGGCGCGGGTTTGTGGCATGTCCAGCGCATCGCGAATGCGCTCGGGCGCCACACCCATGGCGGCCGCCCCGGCCGTCAGCCAGGCGGTGGTGCCTTCAACGCCCAAGGGGAAGAGTGCGGGGATATGCCGCGCACCGCGCGACTCCAGTGCCCTAGCGGTATCGGCCAGGAATGGCTGTGCCAGCAGCATTTTGGTGGCAGGCCCCACGCTGGGCATCTCGCTGGCGCGGCGCGGCGGCAGAAAGGCCACATTGGTCAGGCCCATCGCGGCGAAGATGCGGCTGAACTGGTCCTCAACCACCTCGGCCAGGGCGCCCACCACCAGCAGCTGCGGCGCGTCATTGCGCGGCATTTGCGGCACGAGGGCAGCAAGGCAGGCATCTTCGCCCTGGGTGAAGGTGGTTTCGATGCCGCTGCCGGAATAGCTCAGCACCCGCACGCCAGCGGCTTTGTACACACCATCGAGTCGCTGCGCGGCACGGCCGAGATCGAGCTTGATCACCTCCGAAGGGCATGAGCCCACCAGGAACAACATCCGGATATCGGGGCGCCGCTTGAGCAGCTTGGCCACGACCTGGTCGAGCTCGTCATGCGCATCGGCGAGGCCGGCAAGGTCACGCTCTTCCATCAGGGCGGTGGCGAAGCGCGGCTCGGCGAAGATCATCACGCCGGCGGCGGATTGCAGCAAATGGGCACAGGTGCGGCTGCCCACCACCAGGAAGAAGGCGTCCTGGATCTTGCGATGCAGCCAGACAATGCCGGTCAGGCCACAGAAAACCTCTCGCTGGCCGCGCTCACGCAGAATCGGCGCATCGGAGCAGCCCCGGGCGAGTGCCGCACTCATGCGCTACGGGTATCCAGGCGGGCGGCACGCAGCTTGAGAATGAATTGCGTGGCATTGACGACATAGGCGGCATAGGCGGCCAGCGCCAACCACATCCGGAATTCAGGGGTGCCTGAATCCGCAAGGAACGCCCAGAGATAGGCCGTGTGCAGCGCAATCACCAGCATGCTGAACACGTCTTCCCAATAAAAAGCAGGCGCGAAGAGGTATTTGCCGAATACAACCTTCTCCCAGATCGCCCCGGTGACCATGATCGCATATAGGACCAATGTCTTGAGCACGATCGAGACCTCGGTAGCCAACTGGTACTCACCAGTGCCGAGATAGATGATCACCAAGCTCAGGCTGACCAAAAAAACCAGAAACTGGAAGGGCGCGAGCAGCCCCTGCACCAGGGTCCATTTCGTGGCATCGCGGCGGCCGCGTTCTTCCTGGGTATACAGAGGCTTACGGGCCGGAGCTTGTACGGCGTGATGGCGCGTGCAGCGGCCCGAGGCGCAGCCATGGGGGCTGGCATCGACGGTTGCGATCACACGATCAAGCAGCGTGGTTGAACTCATCGCTTGACAACTCCTCCTCCCAGGGGGTCCGCTGGCTTTCGGTTCGGAAAAGAAACCATTGGTGGCACAATTTCTTGCGTCATTTGGTTTCTTGGGCGAACCGATACGGACCTGCTTTCTGGTGTGAATCGGAAGGTAGGGGGAGTGAGCCGAGAGTGTCAAGTTCAATTGACGTAAAGCTCGATTGACATCGTTACCAATCCGGGACGATAACGTGGGAAGGGACGAGGACAAATGCTCAAGCAGCAAAACACCCCGATTGCGCCTGAGGCCGAGCTGAACCAGCCATCGCTGGAGCAGATGGTCCGCAGCCGCGTCATTCCGCAGTTGCTGCAATTGCATGACAGTGGGGACGTGCTGCCGGAGACGGATGGCCTGATCGATGTGCTCCTCGTGGGTGGCAGTGGCATGGAACAAGCCTCGGCCGCCATGCAGCGCGGTATCGGCTACGAGACCATCATGCTCAGCCTGCTCGCACCTGCCGCGCGCGCCCTGAATACATTGTGGGAGCAGGATCGCTGCTCCTTTGCCACCGTCACCCTGGCCATGTGGCGCCTGCGCAGCCTGATGCGGCGCTTGGGTGAGGACCATCCTGACCCACTCACCTCCGCCCATCCCGAACGTATCGTGCTGATCTCCACCCTGCCCGGTGAGCAACATGATTTCGGCGCGGCCATGGTGTCCGAATTCTTCCGCCGCGATGGCTGGCTGTCACAGCATATCAGGCCCACGACCATTGATGATCTGGTGCGCGAGGTTGACGCGGCGAGGCCGGCGCTGCTCGGCCTGTCCATCGGCCAGACCGAGGGGCTTGGGCTGCTGCGCAAGAGCATCGCCGCCGTCAGGCGCGCCATGCGGCGCCACGCGCCAGCCATCATGGTGGGTGGTGCGGCACTGAGCATCGACCCTGAACTTTCCGCCCGTTCGGGCGCCGATGGCTGCTCGCTGGACGCCCGCACGGCGTTGAGCCTGGCCGCGCGCCTAGTGGATGAGCGGGCGAATCGTTTCCCCAGCAGCCGAATCGGCCAAACCTCACGAAAGGACAAATTTGTCGGGCTTCCAAACTCCCCCGGGGGCGTTTTTGAGCCTGGACCCGCAGACCACCGCGCATTTGGTCGCGGCCGCGGCTGACATCACCTTCGTGCTGGGTGCCACCGGCATGATCGAAGATGTGGCATTCGGCTCCAGCGAGCTTGCCCCTGCCTTTGCAGGGATGCGCAATTGGGTCGGCCGGGACTGGGCCGAGACAACAACCCCCGACAGCCAGGGCAAGGCCCGCGAAATTCTGGCTGAGGCCGGCACCGGTGCTGCGCGCGCGCGCCACGTCAACCAGCAGGCGCCGAATGGGCCGGCGGTGGCTTTGATGTGCACCGCGGCGCGCACCGCGCGCGGCCATACGGTGATATTTGGCCGCGATCTGCGGCCACTGAGCAGTTTGCAGCAGCAATTGATGGAGGCGCTGCAGGCGGTTGAGCGTGATTACGGCCGGCTGCGGCAGATGGAGACGCGCTACCGCGTGTTGTTCCAGATGTCGGCCGAGCCTGTGCTGCTGGCCGATACCGCCACGCTGCGGATCACCGAGAGCAATCTTGCGGCCGATCGCGCCATCGCCCTATTGCCCGGCAGTGCCGCCAATCGCAGCCTGACCGATCTCTTCGATCCCTCCGCGGGCCCCAGGCTGCAGGCGCTGTTGAGCCAGGCCCGCGCCGCCGGCCGGGCGGAGGATGTGCCGCTGCGCATGGCGGGGGGTGTGCGCGATGTGCTCGTCTCCGCCTCCATGCTGCGTTACGACGACAACAGCTTTTTCATGCTCCGCCTGGCCACCGGGCAGGCGCCTGAGATGCGCCTGCCGGGGGGGGAGGCGCGGCTATCCTCCTTTCTCTCGGTGGCACCTGATGGCGTGGTGGTGACCAGCGGCGATGGCAGCATGCTGGCGGCCAACCCTGCCTTCCTGGCCATGGCGGAATTATCGAGTTTCGGCGAGGCGAATGGTGAAAATCTTGGCCGCTTCCTGGGCCGGCAGGAGGTCGAGCTTGATGTGCTGATCGCCAATCTGCGGATGCGCGGGCCGGTGCGCCTGCTGCAAACCGCGCTGCGGGGCGCCTTGGGAAGCACGTCGCAGGTTGAGGTTTCGGCGGCCGAAATGGCGGGCCAGGGCCAGCCGGCCTATGGTTTTGCGATTCGCGATGTGGGTCCACGCATTGGTGGCAGCAACACCGCGCGCGGCGACGGCATGCCCGCACCGGCGGCCAATCTGGCCGAATTGGTAGGCCGTGTGCCGCTGCGCGAACTCGTGCGCGACGCGACCGATGTGATCGAGAAAATGGCCATCGAGGCCGCCCTCGAGCTGTCATCCGACAACCGCGCCTTGGCGGCAGAAATGCTCGGCCTGTCGCGGCAATCGCTCTATGTCAAATTGCGCCGCTTCAATATCGGCGGCGCCGAGCACAGCGAGGAAGAGGCCTGATGTCGGACCATGCCATGCAAAGGCTGGCCCCCTCGGCCGTGCTGGAACTGCTCAAGCCCGTCACCTGGTTCCCGCCATGCTGGGCCTTTCTCTGCGGCGTGGTCTCGGCCGGCGTGCCGCTGCATACCCATCCCGGTGAGATCGCGCTCGGCGTGCTGCTCTGCGGGCCTATGGTCTGCGCCACATCGCAGGCGATCAATGATTGGCATGACCGTCATGTCGATGCGATCAATGAGCCCAATCGGCCGATCCCCTCGGGCCGCATCCCCGGCCAATGGGGGCTTTATATCGCCTGGATCTGGGCTGGGCTTTCCATGCTGGTGGCAGCGGCGCTGGGCCCGGTGGTGATGGCGGCAACCGTATTGGGCCTGATCTTTGCCTGGGCCTATAGCGCGCCGCCGCTGCGGCTGAAGCTCAATGGCTGGTTGGGCAATGCGGCCTGTGGGCTGTGCTATGAGGGGCTGGCATGGGTCACCGGGGCTGCGGTGATGCTCAATGGCGCGCTGCCCTCGGCCGAGGTGTTCTGGCTGGCCGGCCTTTATAGCGTCGGCACCATCGGCATCATGGTGCTGAATGATTTCAAGTCGATCGAGGGTGATCGGGTGATGGGCGTGGCCTCGTTACCGGTCCAACTCGGGCCCGAGCGCGCGGCGCGGGTGGCCTGCTGGTTCATGCTGGTGCCACAGGCAGTGGTGGTGGGGCTGCTCATCAACTGGGGGCTGCCATGGGCGGCGCCGCTGATCATTGTGCTGATGGTGGCGCAACTCGCTTGCATCCCGCGCCTGCTGCGTGACCCGCGCGCCCAGGCGCCCTGGTACAATGCCACTGGTGTGGGGCTTTCGGTGCTGGGCATGATGGTCTGTGCGGTGGCGCTGCGATGGCTGTGACAATGGCTCCACGCCTGGCCTGCGGCGCGCCCGGCCTGTCCTGGTTCGGCATTTTCCGGCTCGGTCTGGTGCAGACGGCGCTGGGCGGGGTGGTGGTGCTCTGCACCTCGACCATCAACCGGGCGATGGTGGTGGAGCTGGCCCTGCCGGCCACGCTGCCCGGCCTATTGGTCGCGCTGCATTACGCCATGCAGATGCTGCGGCCACGGATGGGCCATGGCTCGGATGCCGGTGGGCGGCGCACGCCATGGATCATTGGTGGGATGGCGGTGCTGGCGCTGGGCGGGGCGGGTGCCGGCTTCGCCACCGCCCTGATGGAGGAGCATTTCGCGCTTGGTCTCATCATGGCCGTATCCGCTTTCGTGATGATCGGCGCGGGTGTGGGTGCGGCTGGTACGTCCCTGCTCACGCTGCTGGCGGGCGAGGTGGCGCCGGCCCGACGCGCCGCGGCGGGCACCATCGTATGGCTGATGATGATCATGGGCTTTGCCATCACCGCCGGGATTGCCGGGCGGCTGCTGGACCCCTTCTCGCCCGAGCGGCTTTTTGCCGTGGTGGGCGGGCTTTCCGCCGCTGCCTTCGTGCTGGCGAGCCTTTCCGTGCTGGGCATTGAGCGGCATGTGCCGCGCCCGGCTGAGCGGCGGGAGGTGGATTTCCGTGCCGCCCTGGCCAGTGTATGGGCCGAGCCCGCGGCGCGGCAATTCACCATCTTCGTGTTCATTTCGATGCTGGCCTATAGCGCGGCAGACCTGATCCTGGAGCCCTTCGCCGGCGAGGTGTTTGGCCTCTCCATCGGCCAATCCACAGCCCTTGCCGGGCAGCAGAATGCCGGTACGGCGCTGGGGATGGCGTTGGTGGGGCTGATGGGCAGCCTGTTTGCCGGGCGGGCATTGGGCTCATTGCGCGGCTGGCGGGTGGTGGGGTGCATCGCCTCGGCGCTGATGCTGGTGCTGCTGGCGGGCGCGCGCCCCGGTTTCCCGCTGGGGGCGGGTTTCTTTCTGCTCGGCGTTGGCAATGGCGCCTTCGCCGCTGCGGCCATTGCCTCGATGATGCAACTCGCCGGCCGTGAGGGCGAGGAGCGTGCGGGCATGCGCATGGGCCTGTGGGGGGCGGCGCAGGCCATCGCCTTTGGCCTGGGCGGGCTGGCCGGCACCGTGCTCTGCGACATTGGCCGCGCCGTGACCGGCGAGGCCTCCACCGCCTATTCCATGGTCTTCATTGTGGAGGCCCTGCTCTTCATCGCCTCGGCCGTTCTGGCCTGGCGCATCGGCGCGACGGCGCGCCCAATCATCGGTAAGGAAGCACAAGCATGACCGAAATTTTCGACGTTGTTGTCGTCGGTGGTGGGCCATCGGGCGCCACGGCGGCGGATGATCTGGCCCGTGCCGGCCGGCATGTCCTGTTGCTCGACCGCGCAGGGCGCATCAAGCCCTGCGGCGGTGCCATTCCGCCTCGGGCGATTCGTGACTTCCAGATCCCCGACGAGCAGATCGTGGCGCGCATCAATTGCGCCCGGATCGTCGCGCCGTCGAAGAAATGGGTCGATATGCCGGTGGAAAATGGCTATGTCGGCATGGTCGATCGCGAGCATTTTGACGAATGGCTGCGCGCGCGCGCAGCCGAACATGGTGCCGACTGGCGGCGCGGCAATTTCGAATCGATCAGCCGTGATGCCGATGGCCTTTCGGTGATCGAATATACCCCCAAGGGTTCGGAAGAGGTGGTGCGGGTGCGCGCACGCTGCGTGATCGGCGCCGATGGCGCACGCAGCAAGGTGGCCAAACAGGCCCTGCCCGACCAGCCAGTGCCCAAATGCGTCTACGCCTATCATGAGATCGTGGCCGCACCGCAGGATAGCGACTGGGACGGCAAACGCTGCGACGTGATCTATGAGGGCAAATACTCGCCCGATTTCTACTCCTGGGTCTTTCCCCATGGCAGCACCGCCTCGATCGGCACGGGCAGTGCCAATAAGGGTTTTTCCCTGCGTGGTTCGATTGGCACCCTGCGCGCGAGCATGGGAATGGATGGCTGGCACACCATCCGCCGCGAGGGTGCGCCAATTCCGCTCAAGCCGCTGAAGCGATGGGACAATGGCCGCGATGTGGTGCTGGCGGGCGATGCAGCGGGCGTGGTTGCCCCAGCATCGGGTGAGGGCATTTACTACGCCATGCTGGGTGGCCGCCTGGCCGCGCTGGCGGCAGAAAAGCTGCTGGAGACCGGTGATGTCCGGGCGCTGAAAATGGCGCGAAAATTGTTCATGAAGGACCATGGCCAGGTGTTCCTGGTGCTTGGCATCATGCAATTGTTTTGGTACCGTAATGACTGGACACGGGAGCGTTTCGTGAAAATGTGCAAAGACCCTGATGTCCAGCGCCTGACCTGGGAGGGATACATGAATAAGAAACTTGTCCGCAGAGACCCGCTGGCGCATGCAAAGATATTCTTCAAGGACACGGCACAACTCCTGGGGCTGACACGGGCATGAGCGAGACATCAGAACGGACGCGACTCGACACCGCAGCCCAACACGACACGGGCTCCATGGTGCGCCCGCATCATCGCAACCTGCCGATGATGGTGGGCACCCGCGCCTCGCCACTCGCACTATACCAGACCCGGCATTTCCTCAGCCTGATCACGCGCTTCTGCCCCTTGATGCGTGGCCAGGATGCGTTTCAGGAACACCAGATCATCACCTCGGGCGATGCGATCCAGTCGCGCCGCCTGGCCGAGATCGGCGGCAAGGGCCTCTTCGCCAAGGAAATCCATGAGGCGCTGCTGGATGGGCGTTGCGATTTCGCCGTCCATTCGCTGAAGGATCTTGAGACCGAACTGCCCCCCGGCATCGTGCTGGCCTGCGTGCTGGAGCGGGAAGACCCGCGCGATGCCATCATCCTGGGTGCTGGCATGGAGGATGCGATTGATCCTTCCAACCCGCTCGCCGCCCTGCCGCAGGGCGCGCTGATCGGCACCTCCTCGGTGCGGCGTCAGGCGCAGTTGCTGGCAGCTAGGCCGGATCTGCGGATCGGCATGCTGCGCGGCAATGTGCAAACCAGGCTCAGCCGCGTTCATGGCGGCCATGTCAGCGCCACGCTTCTCGCCATCGCCGGCCTCAAGCGGCTCGAGATGGAGCGCGAGGCGGATCTGGTGCTCGAGCCGGAAATCATGGTCCCCGCCGCCTGCCAGGGCATTATCGGTGTGACCGTGCGCGAGGATGATGACGAGCTGCGCGAGATGCTCAGCGCCATCGAGCACAAGCCCTCGCGCATCGTGGCGGATGCCGAGCGGGCGCTGCTGGGGGCGCTTGATGGCTCCTGCCGCACGCCGATCGGCGCCTATGCCCGTCTGCTGCCGGACAACCAATTGCGGCTGACCGGGCTGATCGCCCGCGCGGATGGAAGCTTCATCCTCAAGCGCGAAGTGGTGGGCCAGGCCCGCGATGCGGCGCTGCTGGGCCGGGAGTTGGGCCTGGAATTGGGCGCGGATAGCCCGGCGGATGTGTTTGGCTGAACGGGCGGCAGGGGGCGCGCCGAGTTGCCCCCTGCCCCGCCCGCGTCAACGCCGCCAGGCGAGATTGGCCATGACACTACAGGCCAAAATAACCACCGCCATGGGCAGGCCCGAGGCATCATGCCACGCTCCCCAGCACCGCCCCGGCCAGGCCACCCAGGCCGAATTGCAAAGTGCCCAGCAGCGCCGATGCCGTGCCCGCCAATGCGGCGAAATGCGCCATGCCCAGCACCGTGCCCAATGGCAGCACCACCCCCAGCATGGCGATATAGGCAAAGAGGCACAGGAAGATCACCGCAAAGCCCTGGCCTAGCCAGGTGGCTATTACGAGGCCCAGCGCGGCCACAGCCATGGCCCGCAGCATGCGGGTGAAGACCACCTCCCGCCCCCAGCGCTCAGCCAGCCAGCCCGAGGCCTGGCTGCCAGCGATGATCCCGGCCGCATTGATGCCGAACCAAATGCCATATTGGCCTGGGGCGATGCCGTGCACCTCCATGAAGACAGCGGGCGATCCGGCGATATAGGCGAACATGCCGGCAATGGCGCAACCTGACGCCAAGCCCGGGCGCAGCAGAAAACGCCCATCGGCCAGCAGCGCGGCATAGGCGGCCAGAATCGCCCGTGGCCGCTGCCGCAGCCGCCTCTCGGGGGCATGGGTCTCCGGTAGCAGCAGCGCCACCAGCAGCAGCGCTGCAGCGGCGAAAAGCGCCAAAAAGATGAAGATCGCCCGCCAACCCAGCCAGGCGCTGAGCAACCCGCCCATAAAGGGCGCCAAGATCGGCGCCACGCCCATGATCAGCATGAGCCGGCCCATCAGCCGCACCGGGTCACGCAAATGCGCCACATCGCGCACCACGGCGCGCGCCACCACCATGCCGGCACAGCCACCCAGCGCCTGAACGAACCGCAGCGCCACCATCTGCGGCAGGGTCTGTGCCAGGGCACAGGCCAGCGAGGCCAGCAGAAACAGCCCGACGCCGACAAAAAGCGGCGGGCGGCGGCCAAAGCGGTCGGTCAAGGGGCCATAGATCAACTGGCCCAGCCCCATCCCCACGAAATAGCTGGCGATGGTGAGCTGCGCGCCGCTCGAATCGCTGCCCAGCGCCATGGCCATCTCCGGCAGGGCGGGCAGGTACATGTCGATGGCCAGCGGTGCGAAGGCGGCAAGCAGACCCAGGATGAGCGGAAGCAGGCTCATCGCCCCGCCATCAGCGCCAGCCCCTCCGCCACCGAGGTGAATTCCCCACCGCCGGCCAGCCGCCCCGCGCCAAAACGCGCCTCGAAGATGCGCCGCACCGCGGGCACATAGGCGCTACCGCCGGTGAGGAAGACATGGTCAATCCCGCCATCCCCCAGCCCGGCCTCGCCCAGGGCTGCATCCACCGTGGCGGCGATGCGGGCGAGGTCACGCGCAATCCAGCCCTCGAATTCCTTCCGGGTGATGCGGCGTTGGATGGAAAAGCCGCCATGGCGGAAATCCAGCACCGCCGCCTCATCGGCCGAGAGCGCCGCCTTCACCGCCGCGACGGAACGGTAGAGCGAGAGCCCCTGCTCATCCTCGATCAGCCGGATCAAGGCGGCCAATTGCTCGGGCACGTCCGACAGCCGGGCGACCTCGGCGATGTCACGCAACTGCCGGGGGCTGCGCATCTGCGCCAGGCGATGCCATCGGGCAAAGCCGGCAAAGAAGGCTACAGGCACCGGCAGCGCCTGTTCGATCACCCGGTAATGCCCGCCCTGCCCCAACAGCGGCGCCACCGCATGGCGCAGGATGGCGGCGTCAAAATCATCGCCAGCGATGCCAATGCCGGCATGGCCGAGGGCTTGGGTCGGCGCGCCTGGGGCAAAGCGCAGCACCGAGAAATCGCTGGTGCCGCCGCCAAAATCCCCCACCAGCACATGGGCGGGCGCATTGAGGCCACGGGCGAAACGATGCCCCGCCGCCTCAGGCTCGGCCACCAGGCGCAGATCGGTGATGCCCGCAGCCCGGAAGGCCGCTCTCAGCCGCTGCTCGGCGAGCGCGTCATCCGCGCCCTCTCCCACAAAGCGCACCGGCCGTCCGGCCACCACGGCAGAACCCGGCGGCACGCCCGCCTCACGCAGCAAATGCCCCAGGAACAGGCCGACCAGCTCCTCCAGCTCCAGCACCCGGCCGAAGACCAGCGTGTCGCGCAGGCTGCGCTGGCCGAGATGGCTCTTCAGCGACATCATCAGCCGGCAGGCACCAGGGTCATCAAGATAGGCCTCCATGGCGGCGGGGCCGGCCATATGGGCGCGCCATGAGCCCTGGAAACAGAGGATGGAGCGGAATACCTCGCCAGTGGCGTGGCGGGCCACGCTTACGCCATCGGCGCCCAGGCGGGCGACCACGCTATTGGTGGTGCCGAAATCAATTCCAAAGGCCGGTTCATGCTGCATTGCAACGGGCTTGAGCATGCCCGGGGGCGGCTGTCGATGGCCCGAGGGGTTGTCGGCTGCCATGCTGCCATGCTGTCTCTGCTGTCATGCGAATCTATCTGGCCGGGCCGGACGTCTTCTACCCCGATGCTCTGGCCCGCGCCGGCGCCATGAAGGCCGCCTGCGCCCGATTTGGAATGCTGGGCGTGTTTCCGCTCGACCCGGCCCCAGCCGAGGCCCTCCTTGCCGCCGAAGCGCCAGAATGGCTGCGCATCCATGCCGCCAATGAGGCGCATATTCGCAGCTGCGACGCGATGGTGGCCAATATCACCCCCTTTCGCGGCGCCTCGGCCGACCCAGGCACCGCCTGGGAGATGGGTTTTATGCGCGCGTTGGGGCGGCCCGTGGTGGCCTGGACCGAGGTGCTGCAGGATTACAGCGCCCGTATCGCCCCCGATGGGCTGGCGGTGGAGGATTTTGGCCTGGCGGATAATCTGATGCTGGAGGGAGGCATTGCGCTTTCGGGCGGCGTGGTGATGCGCGGGCATGCGGCCTTTGAGCGCTGCCTGGCCTGGTTGGGGCGGCGATAGCAGGGCTGCGCGGGCCTCAGCGCCGCCGCCACGCCAGGGCCAGCCATGCCAGATGCGCCGGCAGCGCCAGGCTGAGCCACAGCGCCACCCACCACCAGGCCTGGCCGGTCAGCGCAGCGCGCAGCGCCAATGCCAGGAAAGCCCCCGAGCCGAGAAAGGCGAGCAGCGGCCAGGGCGGCACCCCCTGCCCGCGCCGCCACCATAGGCCGAGCAACACCACGGCCTCGATCGCGAGCACCAGGAGCAGCAGCGTCGCCACATGGCCGCTGGCAAACAAATCATTCATCAAACGCTCCTTTCAGCCGGTTGATGGCCAGATCAAGCCAGCGCGATCGATGCCGCGATGCGCGCCGGCTAAGACCGAAAGCGACACCACCACCACCGCCAGCATCGTCCAATATGGCCGCTGAAGCGAGACGAGGGGCTGGCCCAAACGCATGTACAGCCCGCCATTCAACAAACAAGGCGCCGGCAAAAGGCGAGGCTATGCCACTGCTTCAGCGCCGCGCCATCACGGCATGTCGCATCATCGGTGAGGGGTAGGAGGCCCTTCAGGCCGGGTTGATCGGGCCGAATATGCCCCACGCGCAGGTGACAAATATGACCTTCGGGGCAGCCAGGCAGACATCACGCGGCCGGCCTTTCTTAATCTTGCACCCGCAGAGGCTTGACGGAGCCCTTGTCAGTATAAATACATCTTCAAGAGTGTCGTCCATCGGAGGAATTTATTATGCGCTTTCCCGCTATCGCTCTTTTCGCTGCGGCTATGTCCGTGGCCCCTCTCATGCCCGCCGCCGCACAGGATGGTGATGCCGAGGCCGGCCGCCGGGTCTTCGCCCAGTGCCGCGCCTGCCACATCGTCGACAATACGCCGCGCAACACTGTCGGCCCGAATCTGGGTGGCCTATGGGGTCGTCAGGCTGGCGCGCGTGAGGGTTTCCGTTATTCGGCCAATATGACCGCCCTCGGCGCCGCCGGGTATGTCTGGAACGAGGCCAATCTGCGGGCCTATCTGACCAACCCCAAGGCGGTCGCGCCGCAGGGCAGCATGGCCTTTGCCGGCATTAGCAACCCTGAGCAATTGACCAACCTGGTCGCCTATCTGCGCGCCAATACCCAGCCGCAATAAGCCCATCGGCGCCAGTCCCGGCCCGGGGCTGGCGCTACCATTGCCCAGGCGAAGTTGAAGGGAGTTGGGGGGTATCGGGGCGCCCGGATTCGAACCGAGGACCTTCTGCTCCCAAAGCAGACGCGCTACCAGACTGTGCTACGCCCCGCACGCGGCCGCACCCTATGAGCGCTGTCGCCACCGCGCAAGCCGTCTGATCAATCCTGATAGAGACGGGTGACCTCGGCCGAGTAGCCGGCGAGCGGGCGAGGGCGCGCGACACGACGGGCTGCCATGCCAATCAAGGCGGCGGCGAGGCGCACGGCCGCGGCCGTGCCATCCACCAGCGGCACCGCCACATGCGGCTGCAAACGGGCAGCGACACCGGCCAAGGGCCCGCCGGCCAGGATCACCGCTTCAGCGCCATCCAGTTCCACCGATTGGCGGACCAGGTCCAGCAATAGCGCCTGGCGCTCTTCGGCCACGCTGCCAGGGTCGCCGGAGAAACCCGGCCCCATGCGGAAACCGGCACAACGTGCGCGCAGGCCGTGATGGTCCAGGCAATCCTCGAACATGGGCTGCAGCGCGGCGGTGAAGCTGACCACGCCGAATCGCCGGCCCAACATGCTGGCGGCGTGGAAGGCGGCCTCGCTGATGCCCAGCACCGGCACGCCCAGCAATTCCTTCGCCGCATCGAGCCCCGGATCACCGAAACAGGCGATGACGGCGGCATCATACTCGCCCTGATGTGCCGCGAGCGCCGCCAAGGTGGCAGGCCCGGCCACCAGCCAATCGGCGCGGGTGACGATCAGCGGCAGGCCAAAGGGCGCGCTGACGGTATGGACCGACACGCCTTCGGGGCAGGCGGCCTCCGCGGCTAGGGCGATGCGGGCGGTGACCGCCTCGGTGGTGTTGCTGTTCACGACGAGAATCTTGGGCATTGACAAGTTTCGCACCAAAGCGGGTTGTTGCCCAAGCCCACCCGCCTGTACAAACGTTTGATGGCTCCAGAAGCTCCCTCTCAGCCGAGCCCGGCCTCTGTGCCGGACGAAGCCGCCGCCAAACTTGGCCGTGGGGCATCGCTGCTCGGCCGCATCGGCGTGCGCGCCTTCATCATTGTGCTTCTGATGCTGGCAGCATTGGGGGCGCTGGCGGGAAATGGCCTGCAGATTCTCGCGCAGCAGAACACCATCATCGAACAACTGGGTGTGCGTGACCGTGTGTCCATCGACGCCGAGAACGCCTTCTCCACGCCGGTTGCCGATTTTTCTTCGGCATTCTCGGCGGTGATGGCCGGCGCCCTGCCACCAACGGTGACCGCACCTCGTATGCTGCGCAATGCGCAGGAGATTATCCGCGGCTTCGAGGCGCTCGATACGCTGCTGGGCGGCAGGCTAGACCCGGTGCTGATCGGCGGCGCGCGCGATATGGCCAGCAATATGGCCGCCCTGGGTGAGAAGGTGCGTGACGCATTCGCCCGGCGCGACCGCAGCGCCTATAATGGGTTGCAGGAAGAGTGGCTGGATATCCAAGTCGCCTTTAACCGTGTCATCAGCGCGGTGCGGAATTTGGTGCGCGCCGACCAGCAGGCCAGCCTGCAGCGTGCCAGGGAGCAGGCCGAGGCCGGGCAGCGGACCACGCTGATCGCCGGCGGTGCCGGGCTGCTGGGCGTGCTGCTCACCTGGCTCGTGCTGGTGCAATTGACCGCAAGGCCGCTCACCCGGGTGGCGCGCGCCATGCAGGGCCTCTCCCGCGGGGACGCAGCAACCGACGTGCCCGAGACCGGCCGCGCCGACCAGGTGGGCGAGATGGCGCGTGCGGTGGGGGTGTTCAAATCCAATTTGCAGGCCACCCACGCCATGGCCGCTCAGGCGCTGGATGGTGCGAGGCGCACGGCGCGCGCCACCTCTGAGGCCTCGCAGGCTATCGGCCAGGTGAGCGAGGGCGCCCTCGCCCAGCTTTCCGAACTGCGTGAGGTGGGTGCGGCGCTCAGCCAGACCACAGCGGCGATCGGCGAAGTCAGCCGCACCACCGCCACCGCACAGGTGCAGGCCGAGGAGGCCAGGCTTCTGGTGGTGGGCAGCGTGGAGAAGGTGCGCGCCCTGACCGAGACCGTCGATGCCGTGGGTGAGGACACCGAACGCGTCACCCGCATTGCCGGCACCATCGCCAAAATCGCGACGCAGACCAATATCCTGGCGATCAATGCCGCCATCGAGGCGGCACGGGCCGGTGAGCATGGCCGCGGCCTTTCCGTGGTGGCGGAGGAAGTCCGCGCCCTGGCGGCCAATACCGAGACGCTCGCACAGGAGATCGCCGATGTGGTCCTCATGGCCGGCCGGCGCACGCGCGAGGGTGCGGGCGTGGCCGCGGCGGTGGGCGAGTCGATGGATCTGCTGGAGGCGCTGGTGAGCGAGTCTGCCCGCCTCGCAGGGGCTATTGCCGTGGCCATGGAAGAACAACAGGCAACCGTGGGCGGTCTCGATGAGCGGATGGTGACCCTCACCCGCATCGGCCAGGCCAGCGCCACGGCGGCAGAGGAGCTTACTATCACCATGATCGATCTGAGCCGGATGGCATCCGAGACGCGGGTTGCCGCCGAAAATCTGGCGCGCGGCAATGGTTGAGGCCGCAATCCTCGTCATTGACGATAGCGGCTTCAACCGGTTGCTACTGAAGCGGCGGCTGAGCGAGCTGGGCTACGCGGAACCCGATATGGCCGAAGATGGCCAGCAGGGCCTGGAGGCGATTGCGGCGAAGAAATTCGACTGCGTGCTGCTGGACCTGGAAATGCCGGTGCTGGGCGGCATCGGCGTGCTGGAGGCCCTGCGGGAGATGGCCGATGCACCGCCGGTGATCGTGATCTCGGCGCATACCGAGATGAGCGGGGTGATCCGCTGCATCGAACTCGGCGCCGAGGATTACCTGCCCAAGAGCTTCGACCCGCCGCTGCTGCGCGCCAGGCTCTCCGCCGTACTGGAGAAGAAGCGGCTGCGGGACCTCGCAGCCCAGCGGCTGGCGGCGCTGGAGGCGGAGTTGGAGAGTGCCCGCAACGCCCAGCTCAGCTTGGTGCCGCGCAACCCTGCTCGCCTGGGCCAGGGCCGCATCACCCTCTCCGCGCATATGGAACCCGCCCGCCAGGTGGGCGGTGATCTCTATGACATTATCGCCGTCGATAGCCGGACGCTGCTTTTTGCCGTGGCTGATGTGGCGGGCAAGGGAGCGCCGGCCGGGCTGACCATGGCGCGCACCGTGGGGCTGCTGCGCAGCGCTGCGCGCATCGCCATGGAAGCCGGCACCCGGCCCGATCCGGCCGAGCTGCTGCGAATCGCCAATGATGATCTGGCGTCCGAAAACCCCGATATGACCTTCGTGACCGCGGCTCTGGGCGTGATCGACAGCGAAACCGGCGAGGGCAGCATGGCGCTGGCGGGCCATGATGCGCCCTATATTCTCTCGGGCGCTGCTGTGCGCGTGGCCGAGGGCCTGGCGGTTAATCCGGCGCTGGGGGTGATGGATGGGCTGGCCTATTCCGCCACCCGCTTCACCCTCGCCCCCGGCGAGAGCCTGATCCTCTACACCGATGGCATCCCGGAGGCGGAAGATGCCGGCCAAGAGTTCTATGGCCGCAGCCGCTTCGAGGCGGCGCTGATGGCCCATCGCGGCGATGCGCCGGCTGCGGTGCAGGCTGGGGTGCTGGAAAGCCTGGCAGGCTTCACCCGGGGCGCGCCTCCGGCCGATGACGTCACCATAATGGTGCTGCGTTTCGGCTGAGCCGCAGCATCGATTTGCAAGAGTTGCCAGCCTGGGCATGCAACCCTGCCCAGGGCTGCGGCTGATACGCGCAAACGGCCCGCAAAATGCCAAGGATGGGGTAAACATGGCTTCCGTGACCATCATCGGGCGGGCTAGGATCGCGCTATGCAATTGACAATGCCCGAGGAGATCATGCTCCTCCTTCTCGATGACCGCACCGGCCGCCCGGTGGGGTTGCCCCCACCCGCCGCGGATTTCGCCATTGCCGGCGCGGTGCTTATGGAATTGTCGCTCCATGGACGGATCGACACCGACCTCGCGCAGTTGATCGTCAGCAACAGCCAACCGACCGGTGATGCGGTGCTCGACGAGGCGCTCGCCCAGATGGCCGCCAAGCCGGGCGAGGATAGCCGGTTTTGGCTGGGCGAGATCGGCTCACGCGGAGAGAAGCTGCGTGACGCCCTGCTCAACCGCCTGGTGCAGAGCGGCGTGCTGAAGTTGGAGGAGGGCCGTTTCCTCTGGGTCTTCCCCGACCGGCGCTACCCCAAGGCGGCTGAAGGCACTGCCGAGGTGAAGGAAGTGCGCCGCCGCCTGCGTGACATCATCCTCTCGGGCGATATCCCCGACCCGCGTGACGCGCTGATGATAGGCCTGTGCCGGGCAACCGGGCTGGTGCCGCTGTTGCTCACCCCGCCTGAATTGGAGGAGACGGTCAGCCGGGTCGACCAGATCGCCGATCTGGAGGAACTTAATCGTTCGCTGGCTGAGGTGATTCGCCAGCTTCAGGCGTCGATGGTGGCCTTCACCGGGCTGGCCTGACAGGCTTTGCGGGCGGCGAATGGCCGCGGTTTTTCGCGCGGCCGGCGAGGGGTGGATCAGGCGTAGGCAGGCTGAGCAAGGGCTGGGCATTTCATCGCCTTGCACCGCGCGCAGCCTAGCCCTGGGCAATTGACCGCAAGAGCGGCTTCCGCAACATGGTTGCGAGATACAAGGAGCCGATCATGCCCACCGAACATCGTATTCCCGCAACGCCCGAGACCATCCGCTGGGGCGCCTTTGACGCCAGCTTCAAGCCGGTGCTGGAGGTGGAGAGCGGTGACCTGGTTGTGCTAGAATGCGTCTCCGGCGTCCCCGATGGCATGCCCGATCCGTCGACCGGCATGCTGGTCCCCCCGGCGCTGGCCGCCATCCACGCCGCCAAGCCACCGCGTCTGGGCCCGCATATCCTGACCGGCCCCGTGGCGGTGAAGGGCGCCATGCCCGGCGATGTGCTGCGCGTGGACATCGAAAAAATCGAACTGGGCTGCGATTGGGGTTTTTGTGGCTTCCGCCCGCTCGGTGGCACCCTGCCCGAGGACTTCCCCTATAAGCGCATGCTGCATATTCCGGTGGATCGCGAAAAGCGCATCGGCCATATCCCGATGGGCCCGGGCATTGCCCTGCCGCTCTCGCCCTTTTTCGGCGTGATGGGCGTGGCGCCGCCGGCGGAATGGGGTGCCATTTCCACCAAGGAGCCACGCGCCCATGGCGGCAATCTCGACAATAAGGAAATCGGTGAGGGTGCCACCCTGTTTCTGCCGGTGCATGTGGCGGGCGGGCTGTTCTCGGCCGGTGATGGCCATGGCGTGCAGGGCGATGGCGAGGTGTGCATCAATGCGCTGGAAATGTGCCTGACCGGGCATTTCCGCTTCACCCTGCTCAAGGATGAAAAGCTGCTCTACCCCCGTGCCGAGACGCCGACGCATTACATCACCATGGGGATGCATGAGGATCTGGACGAGGCGATGAAGAAGGCGCTG
>NZ_JBBARU010000014.1:0-52254 GCF_040399605.1 Rhodovarius sp.
ATCATCTATACGCCAGGTTGAAGGAGCTTCCGATGCAAACCGCCATCGCTGCCAAGCCGCGCCCGAAGATTGACAATGTCTCCAGGGGTTTTTGGGACAATGCCCGTGCCGGCAAGCTCTCCATCCAGGCCTGCCGGGCCTGTGGCCATTCGCATTTTCCCGGCTCCCCGGTCTGCCCCAAATGCCTCTCTGAGGATCAGGTCTGGGCAGAGGTTTCCGGCAAGGGCAAGCTGCTCTCCTGGGTGCGCTTCCACCGCGCCTATTGGGACAGTTTTCGTGACGACCTGCCTTATATCGTCTGCCTCGTCGGCCTCGATGAGGGGCCGCTGCTGGTGAGCAACCTCGTGGGAGTTGAGCCCGAGCAGATCACCATCGGCGCCGCCGTCGAGGTGGTGTTCGAGAAGGTGGATGATGAATTGACGCTGCCTAAATTCCGCATCTGCGACTGACAGGCCCAAGCAAGGCGCGGGACAGCGCCGGGGCTACAAAGGGAGAAGATCAATGAAGCGCTTCATTCTGATGGTGGCCCTGTTGCTGGGCCTGGCCGTGCCGGGGATTGCCATCGCGCAGGACCGTGCGACGACGCTGCGCGTGGTGGTGCATGCCAATCTGCAGATTCTTGATCCGGTCTGGACCACCGCCTTCATCACCAATCGCCACGCCTATCTGATCTACGACACACTCTACGCCATGAATTCGCGCTTCGAGCCGTTGCCGCAAATGGCCGAGGGGCACGAGGTGCTGGAGAATGGCCTCGTCTATCGGATCAAACTCCGCGAAGGACTTCGCTTCCATGATGGCTCGCCGGTGCGGGCGGCAGATGCCGTGGCCTCGCTGCGGCGCTGGATGGCGCGCGACGCGATGGGCCAGCGCTTGGGCTCGGTGACGAGCGCCATCGAAGCCACCGACGAGCGGACCTTTGAAATCCGCCTGCGTGAGCGCTGGGGCCTCGTGATCGAAACCCTGGCCAAAGCCTCCACCCCCGCCTTCATCATGCCTGAGCGCATTGCGATGACGCCGCCCAATACGCAGGTGACGGAGACGATCGGTTCGGGTCCCTTCATCTTCGTGCGCGATGAGTGGCGGCCAGGCAACCGCGTGGTCTATCGCCGCAACCCCGATTACGTGCCGCGGGCCGAGCCGGCCGATTATATGTCCGGCGGCAAGCGGCCGCTGATGGAGCGCATCGAGTGGCTCTATATCCCCGACCAGAACACCGCGCTGGCGGCGCTGAATGCGGGTGAGATCGACTATTACGAGGCGCCGCCGCTGGATTTCATCGCCAGCATGGAGCGCAACCGCAATATCCGCATCGTCAGTATCGATACGCTCGGCACCCAGGGGCTGATCCGGCCGAACCACCTCTTCCCGCCCTTCAATGACCCGCGGGCGCGCCAGGCGCTGGCGCATCTGGTGCGGCAGGAAGACTATATGCGGGTGGTCGTGGGCAATCCGCGCCTCTATCAGAATTTCTGCGGCGCCTTCTTCCAGTGCGGGTCGGGCAATGACACCGCCGTGGGCAGCGAGGCTTTCATGCGGCCCAATATCGACCGCGCGCGGGAATTGCTGCGCGAGGCCGGCTATAATGGCGAGCGCATCGTGGTGATGCAGCCCACCGACCGGGCGCAGTACAATGCCGCCACCATGGTGCTGGTGCAGAGCCTGCGCCGGGCGGGCGTGAATGTGGATGTCCAGGCGATGGATTGGAGCACGCTGCTCTCGCGCCGGGCCAGCCGCAACCCGCCGGAGCAGGGCGGCTATCACCTCTTCATCACCACCCATGGCGGGCCGGATACCGCAGCACCGGTCTCAAACATCTGGTTCAACTCGCGCTGCGAGCGGGCCAATCCCGGCTGGGCCTGCGACATGGAACTCGACGCCATGGTGGCGGATTGGGCGCGTGAGAGTGACCCTGCCGCCCGGCGTCCCATCCTGGAGCGCATCCACCGCCGTGCTTGGGAATCGCTGCCCTATATCCCTTATGGCCAATACACCCAGCCCATTGCGGTGCGGGCGAATGTCCAGGGGATCGTCGCGGCAGGCATGCCGGTCTACTGGAACATCGAGAAGCGCTGAACGATCATGTGGTCCTATGTCACGCGCCGGATTTTGGCGACCATTCCGGTCCTCGGCGTGGTGGCCATTGTCGTCTTCCTGCTGCTGCGGCTGAGCCCGGGTGACCCGGCCGCGATCATCGCTGGCGACAATGCCTCGCTGGAAGATATCGCGATGATCCGCGAGCAATTGGGCCTTGATAGGCCATTGCTGCAGCAATTTATCCTCTGGGCGATGCAGTTGCTGGGCGGCGACCTTGGCAATTCAATCTATCTGAGCCGCCCGGTGCTGGGGCTGATCGTGGAGCGGGTTGAACCCACTGTGGCTCTGGCGTTGACGACCATGGTCTTCGCCATGCTGCTGGCCATTCCCATGGGCGTGCTGGCGGCGTGGCGGGCGGGCTCATGGGTGGATCAGACCATTATGGCGCTGTCGGTGCTGGCTTTCTCGGTGCCGGTGTTTCTCATCGGCTATGGCCTGGTGATCGGGCTGTCGCTCGAACTTGAGTGGTTGCCAGTGCAAGGCTTTGTCAGCTTCGCTGAGGACCCCATGCGCTTCGCGTCGCATCTGGTGCTGCCGACGATCACGCTGGGACTGGTCTATATGGCGCTGCTGGCCCGCATCACCCGCGCGACAATGCTGGAAACACTCAATGAGGATTTCATCCGCACCGCCCGCGCCAAGGGGCTGGCGGAGCCGCGGGTGCTGCTGCTGCACGCACTCAAAAGCGCCGCCGTGCCGATTGTCACGACGATAGGCACCGGCCTCGCATTGCTGATTGGCGGCGTTGTCGTCACCGAAAGTGTCTTCGCCATTCCAGGCATTGGCCGGCTAACGATCGAGGCCGTGCTGCAGCGCGATTATCCCATCATCCAGGGCGTCATCTTGGTGATCGCCACCGTCTATGTGCTGGTCAATCTGGCGATTGACCTCGCCTATCCGCTGCTCGACCCGAGGATTAGGTTCTGATGAGCGCGACTCTCACCGCGGCCCCGCCGCGCAAGCCTGTGGGCCTGTTGCGGCGCATGCGGCGCTATCCACTGCCCAGCTTCGGCGCGCTCATGCTGATCGCCCTGGTGGCGACGGCGCTGGCCGCGCCATGGATCACCACGCATGACCCATTCGAGATGAATGTGGTCGACCGGCTGCAGCCGCCCAACGAGGAATACTGGTTCGGCACTGATGCCTATGGGCGCGACCTGTTCAGCCGCACCCTGCATGGTGGGCGGGTGTCGCTCGCCATCGGCATAGCCGTGGCCGTTGCGAGCACGCTGATCGGCCTGCTCATCGGTGTGGTGGCCGGCTATTTCCGCCTGGCCGATGCCATACTGATGCGGGTGATGGACGGGCTGATGGCCATTCCCGGCATTTTGCTCGCCATCGCGCTCATGTCGCTCACCCGGGCCAGCGTCGGGGTGGTTATTGTCGCCATCACCATCCCGGAAATTCCACGCGTGGTGCGCCTGGTGCGCGCGGTGGTGCTGACGGTGCGTGAGCAGGTCTATATCGAGGCAGCAACGGCCATCGGCACCCGTTTTCCCCGCCTCATGCTCAAGCATATCCTGCCCAATACCCTGGCGCCGCTGACCGTGCAGGCGACCTATATCGCCGCCTCCGCCGTGCTGGTGGAATCCTATTTGAGTTTCCTGGGTGTCGGCACGCCGCCGGAGGTGCCGAGCTGGGGGAACATCATCGCCGAGGGGCGGCTTTATGTGCAGATCGCCTTCTGGAACATCCTCTTCCCCAGCGTCTTCCTGGCGCTGATGGTGCTCTCCATCAATATCCTCGGCGATGGCCTGCGCGATATGCTGGACCCGCGCCTGGCGCGGCGGTTGTGATGGCGGAGGTGGTTCTCGCCGTTGAGGGGCTGCGCACCGAATTCGCCACCGGCGAGGGCGCGCCCATTGTCGCGGTGGATGATCTCTCCTTCACCGTGCGCCGTGGCGAGACGCTGTGCATCGTGGGCGAATCCGGTTGCGGCAAGAGCCTCACCGCGCTGTCCATCCTGCGGCTGCTGCCGCGCCCCTATGGGCGGATCGGCGCCGGCCGGGTGCTGCTCGATAATCAGGACCTGGCGCGGATCAGCGATGCGGAAATGCGCGGTATTCGCGGCCGCGCGATCTCGATGATTTTCCAGGAGCCCATGAGCAGCCTGAACCCGGTGCTGACCATTGGCCGGCAAATCGCCGAGACGGTGATGGTGCATGAGGGGCTCGCCTGGGATGACTGCATGGCGCGCGCGCTGGAGATGCTGCGCCAGGTGCGCATTCCGGAGCCCGAGCGCCGCCTGCATGAATACCCTCACCAACTCTCCGGCGGCATGCGGCAGCGGATCATGATCGCCATGGCCCTCGCCTGCCGCCCCCGCCTGCTGCTGGCCGATGAGCCGACCACCGCACTCGATGTGACCATCCAGGCGCAGATTCTCGACCTGATCCGGGAGTTACAGGAGCAGACAGGCACGGCGGTGATTCTGATCACCCATGACCTGGGCGTGGTGGCGGAAATGGCCGAGCGCGTGCTCGTTATGTATGCCGGCCATAAGGTGGAGGAAGGCAGCGTCGAGGAGATTTTCGACGCGCCAACCCATCCCTATACCCGCGGCCTGATGGCGGCCATGCCGCATTTGAGCGGGGGGCAGGGGCATCGGGGCCGGCTGAACGAAATTGCCGGCGTGGTGCCGGCGCTCAATGCCCGCCCGGCCCGCTGTGCCTTTGCGCCGCGCTGTGATCTCGCCACCGATCAATGCCGCATCACCGCGCCGCCCATTGTCAGCGTGGGTGGCACCCATTCGGTGGCCTGCTGGGTGACCGCTAGCCAGGAGGCAGGGGTATGACACCGGTCCTGCAGGTGGAAGGCCTGGTCAAGCATTACGGCATTCGTGGTGGCCTCTTTGGGCGCACCATAGGCCATGTGCGTGCGGTGGATGGCGTCAGCTTCAGCATTGCTCCGGGCGAAACTTTGGGCCTGGTGGGCGAAAGCGGATGCGGCAAATCCACCGTGGGCAAATCCGTGCTGCGCCTGGTGGAGCCCAGCGCCGGGCAGATCATCCTGGAGGGTGAGGACATTACGGCGCTCGACCGCGTCGGGATGATCGCCAAGCGCCGGCGCATGCAGGTCATCTTCCAGGACCCATATTCTTCGCTCAATCCGCGCATGACCGCGGGGGATATCGTGCAGGAGCCCCTGATCAATTTCGCCATCGGCAGCCGGGCCGAGCAGCAGGAGCGCGTGGCCGCGCTCTTCGCGCGCGTTGGCCTGCGGCCGGACCAGCGGGGGAATTACCCGCATGAATTCTCCGGCGGCCAGCGCCAGCGCCTCGGCATCGCCCGTGCGCTGGCGCTGGGCCCCAGCATCATCATCGGCGATGAGCCGGTCTCCGCACTGGATGTCTCAGTGCAGGCGCAGGTCATCAATCTGATGGTCGATCTGCAGGAGGAGCTCAAACTCAGCTACCTCTTCGTCGCGCATGATCTGGGCGTGGTGGAGCATATCAGCCATCGCGTGGCGGTGATGTATCTGGGCAAGATCGTGGAGATTGCGCCGCGCCAATCGCTTTTCGAAGCACCGCGCCATCCTTATTCGGAGGCGCTGCTCGCGGCGGTTCCGGTCGCCCATCCACGGCTGCGGCGCAAGCGCGTGGTGCTCCGCGGCGATGTGCCCAGCCCAATCAATCCACCACCGGGTTGCCGCTTTCACACCCGCTGCCCGATTGCCGTGGCCCGGTGCCGCGAGGCTGAGCCGCCCTTGCTGGCGGACGCTTCCGGCCATGCCGTGGCCTGCCATCTTCGGGCCCCGGCGTGAGCATAGCGGCGCGGCCGAAGGTGCGGCTGGAGGAGGTGGCGCGGATGGCGGGGGTCTCCGCGGCCACCGTCTCCCGCGCGCTCAATACCCCAGGCCTCGTCAGCCCGGAATTGCGGGCCAGGGTGGACAATGCCGCCCGGACACTCGGTTATGTTGCGCATGGTGCGGCCCGTGCGCTGGCCTCGCGCCGCTCGCGCGTGCTGGGCGCTGTGGTCCCCACCCTCGCCAATACCATCTTCTCCGAGGCGATCAGCGCCTTCCAGCACCGGCTGGAGGCCGATGGCTACACCATGCTGCTGGCCACCTTCGAGTATGATGAGGCGGTCGAGTACCGCAATGTGCGCACCATGGTAGAGCGTGGTGTGGATGGCCTCATGCTGGTTGGCGTGTCGCATGGCAAGGCGCTTTATGATTTGCTGGCAGCATCCGGCACCCCCTTCGTGCAGACCTGGGCGCCGCCCAAAGCCAGCCCATACCCCACCATCGGCTACGACAATGCGGCGCTGGCCCGGATTGTGGTGGACCATTTGGTCGGGCTGGGGCATCGCGATATTGGCGTGATCGCCGGATTGACGGGGCATAATGACCGGGTGCGCGCGCGCATCGCCGGCATCAGGGCCGCGATGCGCCGCCATCGCCTTCCGCTGCCGGCGGAGCGGGTTGTCTATACCAGCTACCGGATCGATGCGGTGCGCGCCGCCTTCCGTGAGATGCAACAGCGCGGCCCCATGCCCACGGCGCTGGCGGCCAATAATGATATCGTGGCGCTGGGCCTGCTGCTTGAGGCGCAGGCGCAGGGCATTCGCGTGCCACGGCAACTCTCCATTGTCGGTGTCGGCGATCTGGAGATGGCCGGGCATCTCCATCCACCGCTCACCACCATCCGCACACCCAAGCGCAGCATTGGCACCCTGGCCGCCGAATACCTGCTGGCCCGTGTTGGTGATCGCCCGATTGGCCTGCCGGCTGAACTCCCATTGGAACTCGTGGTGCGCGGCACCACCGCGCCACCCCACCGCAAGGACTAGACCGAATGACCAATCCTCAGACCACCGGCCCGCTGCCCCGCCAGGATGCGGCTCACCTGCCCGGCATGCTCGCCGGGATTCGGGTCATCGAGGTGGCGGATGAGACGGGCGAATATGTCGGCCTCACTTTGGCCGGGTTGGGTGCGGATGTGGTCAAGGTCGAGGCGCCGTCAGGCTCGCCCACGCGGCATATCGGGCCCTTCCTCAATGATGAGCCAGGGGACGAGCGCTCGCTGCATTTCTGGAACTACAATCGCGGCAAGCGCTCGGTGATGCTGGATTTGCAGACGCCGTCTGGCATCGCGGATTTCCGCAGGCTGCTCGCCTCGGCCGATATCCTGCTCGATGCCAGCAGCGGCGCCGTGGCGCGCGCCTTGGGTGTGGAGCCCGGTGCCATCGCCGGGGTCTTTCCCGGCCTGATCACCACCCGCATCACGCCTTTCGGCGATGTGGGGCCATGGAAGGACCACAAGGCGTCGGATCTGGTGCATCTCGCGCTTGGCGGCATCATGATGAATTGCGGCTATGACCCTGATCCGGCGCGGCATTACGATATGCCACCCATCGCGCCGCAGCTCTGGCACGCCTATCACATCGCCGGCGATCAGGCGGTGGTCGGCATCATCGCCGCCCTGACGCACCGCCTGCACACCAGCGAAGGCCAGGATATCAGCGTCGCCATCCATGACGCCGTGTCGAAGAACACCGAGCTTGATGTGATGTCCTGGGTGATGCGGCACGCGCCGCTCTATCGGCAGACCTGCCGCCACGCGATCGAGAACCCCACCCATGTGCCCTCCATTGGCCATACCAAGGATGGCCGCTGGTATATCGCCACCGGCGTCTCGGTGCGTGACCAGACGAATCTCGTGCCCTTCCTAGCCAAATACGGGATGCAGGCTGATCTGGCCTTGCCGAGTGCGGAGGCGGATACCAAGGCGCGCAACGTCCCCGGCTCGGGCGCCAATGACGAGAGCAAGGCGCATGTTCTGGAAATCGTCCAGCGCTTCATCCGCGCCCATCGCTATGACAGCATGCCCTGGCGTGAGGCGCAGGATGCCGGGCTGCTCTGGGCGCCGCTGCGCAAGCCGCAGGAAAATGTGGCGGATGTGCATTGGCAAACCCGCGGCACCTTCGCCGAGGTAGAGCACCCCGAGCATGGCCGCAGCTTCCATTATCCGGTGAGCCGCTGGCTCTCGACCGGAACGAGTTGGCAGGCCGGCCGCCGTGCGCCCCTGTTGGGCGAGGATACAACCGCCGTGATGGGTGCGCTGGAACCCCGCCCAAGGCTGACCCAGCCGGCCAGGCCGCGCGCCGCCGCACCCGCCCGGCTTTCCCCCCTGAACAAGCCGTTTCCATTGCAGGGCGTGCGGATCTTTGATTTCTCCTGGTTCCTCGCCTCGGCCGGGGGAACCCGCTTTGCCGCAGCGCTGGGCGCCGAGGTCATCAAGGTGGAGTGGAAGGACAATCCTGATACCCGCCTTGCCGCCATGTCGCCGGTGGGCGGGCGTGCGGCCCGCAGGGCGGCAACCGGCCCGCTCAAGGGCGTGACCGATGCCGATATGGGCGGGCAGTTCAACAACAAGAACTCCGGCAAGAGCGGCATGTCGCTCAATATCCGCCACCCCAAGGGGCTGGAGATCGCGCGGCGGCTGATCGCGCAATCCGATGTGGTGGCCGAGGGCTTCTCGCCTGGTGTGCTGCAACGCCTGGGCCTGGGCTATGATGTGCTGAAATCGCTGCGGCCGGACATTATTTACATTCAGCAATCGGGCATGGGCGGCGTGGGCAGTTATGGGCGTTTCCGCACCATTGGCCCTGTTGCCGCGGCATTCGCCGGCACTTCCGAAATGTCGGGCATGCCCGAGCCGGCTATGCCGGCCGGTTGGGGCTATTCCTTCCTTGATTGGATTGGCGCCTATAGTTTTGCCACCGGTATTATGGGTGCGCTGTTCCATCGCGACCGCACCGGGCAGGGGCAATGGATCGATTCCTCACAATGCGAGTCCGGGATTTTTCTCGGCGGCGTTCCGGTACTCGACTGGTCTGCCAATGGGCGCGTCTGGTCGCGCATCGGCAACCGTTCACCCTATAAGCCGGCCGCGCCGCATGGCGCATATCGTTGCGCCGGCACTGATCGCTGGATTGCCATCGCCGTCTTTAATGACGCCGAGTGGCAGGCGCTGGCCCGGGTGGCGCAGCGGCCAGGCTGGCTGAGCGACCCGCGCTTTGCCACCCTGCAAAGCCGCCTCCTGCACCACGATGCCCTGGATGCGGCAGTGACCGAATGGACCCAGGGCCAGGATGCCTATGCCTGCATGGATGCCTTGCAGAAGGCGGGCGTTGCGGCCGGCGTCTGCCAAAATGCCGAAGACCGGGTTGAGCATGACCCACAACTCGCCGCGCTCAACTGGTTCACCGAAGTGACAGGCACGAAGATCGGCCAATGGCCTGTCACCGAATTGCCGATGAAGCTCTCCGCCACCCCGCCCTATAGCGGCGGCATCATTGATCGCGGCGCGCCGGGCTATGGCGAGGATAATGCCCGCATCCTAGGCGAGATGCTGGGCTATTCCGCCGCCGAGGTCGCCACCCTGGCCGCTGAAGGCGTGATCTGACATGGCCGATGGCGCGCCCGGCCCGCAGGATGTGGTGTTCATCGGCGATATCCACCGCCAATGGCACCATATCATGCGCGGCCTGGCGCAATTGCCGCGGCTGCCGCATGCGGCCGTGCTGCTGGGCGATATCGAATGTGACCGCCCGCTGGATGAGGTGGCGGCACCGCTGCTCGATGCCGGCATTGCCGTGCACTGGATTTGCGGCAATCACGATTATGATGGCGGCCCCGAGATGTGGGCCAATCTGAGCGAGCCGGCGCGCAACCCGCGCACCCATGCCGGCCGGCTGAATGGCTGCGTGCGCGAGATTGGCGGGCTGCGTATCGCCGGCCTGAGTGGCACCTTTCGCCGCCGGGTGTGGGAGCCGCCGCTTCCGCGCCGGCTGCATTCCCGCGATGAATTGGCCGATGACGTGGCCACCCTGGGCGATGATTGGACCCAGGCGCAGCGCGAGGCGATGGCCCATGCCCTCGCCGCCATGGCAATCTGGCCCGAGGATTACGATGCCCTGGCGGGGCTGCGTGCCGATGTGCTGGTGGCGCATGAGGCGCCATCAAGCCACCCGCAGGGCGCCGCCATGCTCGATGATCTGGCCCGCATGATGGGCGCGCGCCTTGTCATCCATGGCCATCACCATGTCTGCTACCGCGCCCGCGCCGAGGATGGCCTGCATGTGCAGGGCGTGGGGGCCGGATGGGCCCTGGGCGTGGATGGCGCCCCCTGGTGGCCCGGTGAAGCAAATCGCTGGCTTGGGGCATTGCCACGGCCCTGGCAGCAAGCCTGAGGAACGGGGAAACACAGATGCGCATCACGGATTTACAGGACAAGGCGGTTCTCGTCACAGGGGCTTCCACCGGCATTGGCGCGGCGGTGGCGCGCGGCTTTGCGGCGCAGGGGGCGCGGGTTGCCATTCACTGCAATGCCAGCCGCGAGGCGGCCGAAGTGCTTGCTGCCGAGATCCAGGCCGCGGGCGGATCAGCCATTGTGCTGCAGGCCGATGTTCGCTCGGTCGAGGCTTGCACGACGCTGGTGCAGGATGCCCATGCCGCATTGGGCGGCCTGGATGTGCTGGTGAACAATGCCGGCGGCGTGGTGAAGCGCCACCCGCTGCGCGACATTGATGATGCGCTTTACGATGAGATCGTGAACCTCAATGCGCGCTCGGTCTTCGCCTGCTCGCGTGCCGCTATCCCGCTGATGGATGCGGCCGGTGGTGGCTGCATCATCTCCACCACCTCGCTCGCGGCACGCAATGGTGGCGGCAGCAAATCAACGCTTTATGCCGCCTCGAAGGCCTTTGTGTCGAACTTCACCCGCGGGCTGGCTAAGGAGGTGGCGCGGCATGGCATCAGGGTGAATGCCATAGCACCGGGCGTGATCGGCAAGCCCAATCAGGCCAAGACGCAGCCCGCGCATCAATTGGAGGCCTCGATCAAACTGACGCCCATGCGGCGCATCGGCACGGTTGACGAGTGTGTGGGCGCCTATCTCTTTCTGGCTTCCAGTGAGATGGCCGGCTTCATCACCGGGCAGATCATTGAGGTCAATGGCGGCCTGCAAATGCCCTGATGGCATGCGAGCGGATATCGCCTGCCTGCGCATCGCCATAGGTGATGCGCCCATCATCATCACGAGGACACGGCCATGAACCACAATCATCAACCGCTTTTCCGGCGCGCCATTCTTGGTGCCACGGGCCTGCTGCTGGCCAGCCCTGCACTGGCGCAGCGTGAATTCCCCTCCCGGCCCATTCGCCTCATTGTCCCATGGCTTGCGAGTGCCGCAGCCGATATCCAATTGCGCTCGCTGGCGCAGATCGCCACGCGCCATCTGGGCCAGCCTATCATCATCGAGAACCGAGCCGGCGCCAGCGGCATCCTCGGCGCGCAGCTTCTGGCCAGTGAGGCGCAGGGCGATGGCTATTTGCTGACGCAACTGCACAACTCGGCCCTGCGCGTACCCTTCATGATGCAGCGTCCGCCCTATGATGCGCTGCGCGATTTCAGCTTTGTCATCCGCCTCGTGGGCTATTCCTATGGTGTGGTGGTGCGCCCCGATTCACCTTGGCAGAGCTGGGCGCAATTCGTCGCTCACGTGAAGGCCAATCCCGGCAAGGTGAGCTTTGGCACGGCCGGCGTGGGCACCACCCAGCATGTTGCCATGGAGCAGGTGGCGCGCAGTGCGGGGCTGGATTGGGTGCATATTCCCTTCCGCGGCGGCGGCGATGATGTGCAGGCGCTGCTGGGCGGCAATCTCGATGCGGTGGCCTCCTCCAGCCTCTGGGCCGAGATGGTGCAAAATGGCCAATTGCGGCTGCTGGTCTCCTTCGGTGAGCAGCGCATTGCCCGCTTCCCCACCGTGCCCACCTTGCGCGAGTCCGGCATCGATGTAGCGCATACCTCGCCCTATGGGCTGGTGGCGCCCAAGGGGATGGACCCCGGCATCACCCGCATCCTGCATGATGCGCTGCATCGCGCGTTGCATGACCCGCAGCATCTGGCGCTGCTGGAGCGGATGGATATGCCACTGGCCTATCTCAACAGTGCGGATTACGCCGCCAGCCTGCCGGCCACGCTGGAGGAGCAGCGCCTGGTCGTGCGTGATCTTGGGTTGAGGATGTGAGGTTATGAGCAACGATATCAGGACACTTGCCGCAGGCCTGGGCTTTCCTGAGGGCCCAGTGGCCATGCGCGATGGCTCTGTCATCTTTGTTGAGCTGAATAGTGGGCGGGTGTCCCGGGTGGATGCCGCTGGCGGCTATAGCGTGCTCGGCCCGGCCGGGGGTGGCCCCAATGGCCTCGCCATGGGGCCCGATGGCTTGCTCTACCTCTGCAACAATGGCGGCAGCCATTATGAGCCCGGCCATTTCGCCGGCCAGGGCCCCTCGAAGGACTATAATGGCGGATCGATCGAGCGGGTGGACCCTGTGACCGGCGCCCGCACGGTGATCTATCATGATTGTGACGGCAACAAGCTGGCCGCGCCGAATGATATCGTCTTCGACCGCCACGGTGGCTTTTACTTCACCGATCTGGGCAAACGGCGCAAGCGCGATAGGGATCATGGCGGGCTGTATTATGCGCAGCCGGATGGCTCATCGATCAAAGAACTGGCCTACCCTATGCTCTCGCCCAATGGTGTTGGCCTCTCCCCCGATGAGCAGACACTCTATGTGGCCGATACCGAGACCGCACGGCTGTGGGCGTTTGATCTCGTGGCACCGGGCGTAATCCGCAAGGCCGGTTTTCCCTCACCGCATGGCGGGCGGAGCCTGGCCACTATGGGCGAGCTTTGCCGCTTCGATAGCCTGGCCGTGGAGGCTTCGGGCAATATTGCCGTCACAACGATGCTGACCGGTGCGATTACGGTCTTCGCCCCCGATGGGCGGGTGGTGCGATCGGTGGCCATGCCGGACACGCACCCGACCAATATCTGCTTTGGCGGGCCGGATATGCAAACGGCCTATATCACCCTCTCCCGCAAGGGCGAACTGGTGGCAATGCCGTGGCCGGAACCGGGGCTGCGCCTCAATTTTCAGGATTAATGGCGGGCGGGGAGAATTCCCCCACGCCCGGCAGCCTGGCCTGACTATACCGCCAGAGCAGCCACGCCGGGCAATTCCTTGCCCTCCAGCCATTCCAGGAAGGCGCCGCCGGCGGCGGAGACATAGGTCATCCGCTCGGCCACGCCGGCATGTTTGAGGGCAGAGACGGTATCGCCGCCGCCGCCAATGCTGGCCAGCTTCCCGGCCTCAGTCAGCCGCGCCACCTCTTGCGCCACCGCCACGGTGGCTGCGTCAAATGGCGCGATCTCGAAGGCACCGAAGGGCCCGTTCCACACCAGGGTGCGGCATTCCGCCAGCTTGGCCTTTACCGCCGCCACCGTCGCGGGGCCGACATCCAGCGCCATCATATCGGCGGGCGTGCCATCGGTCGGTACCACGCGGTGTTCCGCATGCGCCTTGAATTCAGCGGCGGCCACAAGATCCGTCGGCAGCAAAATGCTGCATCCACGCGCCGCTGCGCCGGCCATAATGTGCCGCGCCGTGTCGTGCATATCGGCCTCCTGCAGGCTCTTGCCCAGATTCATCCCCTGGGCGGCCAAAAACGTATTGGCCATGGCGCCGCCAATGACCAGCACATCCACCTTGGATGAAAGATTGCCCAGCAAATCCAGTTTGGTTGAGACCTTGGCGCCGCCGACGATGGCCATTACCGGCCGCGCGGGGTTGAGCAATGCGCGGTCGAGCGCCTCCAACTCGGCTTGCATGAGCCGGCCGGCATAGCTGGGCAGCAGCCGGGCCACGCCCTCGGTGCTGGCATGCGCACGGTGTGCGGCGGAGAAGGCGTCATTCACAAAGGCATCAGCCAGCCTTGCCAAGGCCGCCGACATCGCCGGGTCGTTCTTCTCCTCGCCCTTGTGGAAGCGGGTATTCTCCAGCAGCAGCACATCGCCATCTGCCATGGCGGCGATGGCGGCCTCGGCTTCGGGGCCGATGCAATCATCAGCGAAACCCACCGCGTGACCGAGCGTCTCGGCCAGGGCCACGGCCATGGGCTTGAGGCTCATCTCGGGCACGCGCACGCCCTTTGGCCGGTCGAAATGGCTGCACACGACCACGCGGGCGCCCTTTTGCGACAATTCTCGAATGGTGGGTGCGAGGCGCTCGATGCGGGTCATGTCGGTGATGCGGCCATCGCGCACCGGCAGGTTCAGGTCTGCGCGAAGCAGCACGCGCAGCCCCTGGGCATTGAGGTCATCAAGGGTGCGAAAGGGCATGGATGCTGGCTATCCTGCTACGGGCTCGAAGGACGAGACTTGGGAGAGATGATACCGCCGCTGGTAGCACTGGCGGCGGAGGGCTTCCAGACAGCCTGGGGGTGGGGCCACACCCACCCCCTCAGCAGCTTAGCGGAAGGTGGGCACCGTATCGTCTTCCGGCAGGTCGGGCAGGGGGACGTCAATACGCACCGTGCTCGGGTCCACGCCGGTTCCGGAATCCAGCCAATAGGTCACGCTCTCGGGCCATAGGATGACGATGCCAACAAGGATGATCTGCAGCGCCAGCCAGGGAATGGCGCCGAGATAGATGTCCTTGGTTAGTACCTCCTTCGGCGCGATGCCGCGGAGGTAAAACAGCGCGAAGCCGAAGGGCGGGTGCATGAAGCTGGTCTGCAGGTTGATGCAGAGCAGCACGCCGAACCACACCAGATTAATATCCAGTTTTGCCGCAACAGGTGCCAGCAGCGGCACCACGATGAAGGCGATCTCAAAGAAATCGAGGAAGAAGGCCAGGAAGAACACAAAGATATTGACGAAGACGAGAAAGCCGGTCTGCCCGCCGGGCAGATGGCTCAGCAGGTGCTCGATCCAATGCGTGCCGTCCACGCCCTGAAACACCAGCGAAAACACCGTGGCGCCGATCAGGATGAAGATGACCATGGAGGTGATGCGCATGGTATTGCCCATGGCCTCACGCAGCAGCTTCCAGCTGTAAGTGCCCTGCGCCATGGCCAGGCCCACAGAGCCCACCGCGCCCATGGCGCCGGCCTCGGTCGGCGTGGCCAGGCCCAGGAAGATGGTGCCCAACACAAGAAAGATCAGCACGATGGAGGGCACCATGCCCTTCAGCACCCGCCAGTAAAGCGGCCAGCCGCGCGGCGAGAGCGCCTCGGGCGGCAGGGGCGGCACCTTATGGGGGGCGAAGATCGACACACCCAGGATGAAGAGCATGAACAGCACGATCTGCAGGATCGAGGGCCCAATCGCGCCGGCATACATATCGCCCACGCTCTTGCCGAGCTGGTCGCCCAGCACGATCAGCACCAGCGAGGGCGGAATGAGTTGGGTGATGGTGCCGGACGCTGCGATCACGCCCGTCGCGATCCGCATATCATAGCCATAGCGCATCATGATCGGCAGCGAGATCATGCCCATGGCGATGACCGAGGCGGCAACCGTGCCGGTGATGGCACCCAGCACTGCGCCGACTAGAATCACCGCATAGGCCAGCCCGCCCGGAATCTTGCCGAAGAGCTGGCCGGTGCCTTCCAGCAGATCCTCGGCCAGGCCGCAGCGCTCCAGAACCGCGCCCATGAGGGTGAAGAACGGGATGGCCAGCAGCAGGTCGTTCGAGAGAATGCCAAACACCCGCAGCGGCAGATTGCCCAGAAAGGCCTGGTTGAAGAATCCCAGCTCGATCGACAGGAATCCGAAGAACAGCCCCACAGCTGAGAGGCTGAACGCCGCCGGGAATCCGGCCAGCAGAAATAGCACCAGCCCGCCGAACATCAGCGGCGGCATCATGTCGAGGCTCATTGTTCGGGCTTCTTGTATTCGAGGAAGGCATTGCCCTTGACCGGCACGCCGCGCAGCACGGCGATGCGCTTGATCAATTCCGACAGGCCCTGAAGAACCAGCAGGAGGAAACCCAGCGGCAGGATCAGCTTCACCGGCCAGCGCAGTATGCCACCGGCATTGGGGCTGCCCTCCTGGCGCATGAAGCTGTCCCAGAAGAACGGCCAGGTCATATATAACAACAGACACATGGCCGGCAGTACAAAAAAGATAAAGCCAAAAATATCAATATAGAGCCGGGTACGATGGCCAACCCAGCCATAGACCAGATCGACCCGCACATGTTCATTGCGCAGCAAGGTGTAGCTGGCACCCAGCATCACCATGCCGGCAAAGAGATACCATTGCAGCTCCAGCCAAGCATTGGAGGAGACCGAAATGCCATAGCGGATGAAGGCATTTCCGGCCGAGACCGTGCAGGCCGCCAGCACCATCCAATCCGCCAGACGGCCAAAACGGGTGGAGACCCAATCGACCGCAGCGCTGAAGCTGAGCAGGGGCTGCATCAGCGCGGGCGCGCCGGCGCGGTTTCGGCCGCCTGCATGCCATAGACGAAGTTGTCATAGGTGCTCTCTGCCACCCGGAACCACTGCAGCTGGGAATCGCGATAGGTCTTGAAGTGCTCATAGACCTTCTTGAAATTGGCGTTGCGCGCGGCGGTCTCGTCATAGAGTTCGAAGGCGGCGCGGTAGCAGGCCTCCATCACTGGCCGCGGGAAGGGCCGCAACTGGGTGCCGGCGGCGACCAGGCGGCGCAGCGCCTGCGGGTTCTGGTTGTCGTATTTGGCGATGGTCTCGATCGTGGCGTCGCGGCAGGCGGATTCCAGCGCATCCTTGTAGAGTTGCGGCAGCTCGTTGAACTTTGCCTGGTTGATGGTCATCGAGAGGTTGAGGCCACCCTCCCACCAGCCGGGATAGTAATAAAACGGCGCCACGCGCTGGAAGCCCAGCTTTTCGTCATCATGGGGGCCGACCCATTCGGCGGCGTCGATCGTGCCGCGCTCCAGCGCCGGGTAGATGTCGCCGCCGGCGATCTGCTGTGCCACCACGCCCAGCTTGGCCAGGACATTGCCGGCAAAGCCGCCGATGCGCATCTTCAACCCGCGCAGGTCTTCCACCGAGCGAATCTCGCGGCGGAACCAGCCGCCCATCTGCGCCCCGGTATTGCCGGCCGGAATGCTCAGCACGTTATAGGTGGCAAAGAAATCCTTCATCACCTCACGGCCGCCGCCGGCGATCAGCCAGGAATTGATCTGCCGGAAATTCATCCCGAAGGGCACGGTGCCATCGAAGGCGAAGGTCGGATCCTTGCCGACGAAGTAGTAGCTGGCGGTATGGGTGCATTCCACCGTGCCGGCCTGGACGGCGTCCAGCGTGGCCAGGCCTGGGACCAATTCGCCGGCCTGGAAGACCTGAATGCGGAATTTATTGTCGGTCAGCGCCGCCACCCGGCGCGCAACATGCTCACCCGCACCGTAGATGGTATCAAGCGCGCGCGGAAAGCTGCTGGCGCAGCGCCAGCGCACTTCCGGCATGGCCTGGGCCAGGGCCGGGGTCGCAAGGGCCGGCAGAATAGCCGCGGCAGCTGCACCAGCCGACATGATGTTGCGTCGTTGCATGGACGTTTTCTCCCGAGCCACGTGGAATACCACCGCAATTCTTAACCGAATTGTCCCCTATGTGAATTCTGCCGCCGCGTCCATCGCTGACTCTTCCCCACAGCCTGCTGCATGGCGCATGCTGCATTCGTGACGCGCCGCAACCCTCCGCCATGCTGACCACGCTATGCCTGCTGCTCGCAGCGCTGTTGCTGCTCGTGCTGCCGGCCGCGCTGGGCCTTGTGAGGCTGCTGCGGCTGGGCGGCGCCCTGGTGATGGCGGGCCTGGCGGTGCTGGCAGTGCTGGCCTTGCTCGCGCCCTCGGCTGCGGTGATGGCCCTGCCGCTCGGCCCGCCCTGGGCGGCGGCGCTGGTTGCTTTGGACCCGCTTTCGGCCTGGTTCCTGCTGCTGCTAGGGCTCACCGGCGCTTTTGCCGCACTGCTGATCAATCCGGGGCCACGCCATGAAATGGTCTGCTTCCCGCTCTTCCTGTTCGGCATGGCACTGTGCATCACCGCCGCCGATGGGTTTTGCCTGCTGCTGGGCTTTGAGGCCATGTCTTTGGCCAGTTGGGCCATCCTGCATGAACGGCGGGCGGCCCGGTTATATCTGATGTTCGCCATTTTCGGCGGTGGCTGCCTGATGGCAGCAATGGGCCTGTTGGCGGCTGGTGCGGGGTCGCTTGGCTTCGCTGCCCTTCGCGCGGCGCCGCCCGAGGGTTTCGTCGCCTTGGCCGTGCTCTTGCTGGTCACGCTGGGGGCGGGGGCCAAAGCCGGCCTGGCCCCTTTGCATTTGTGGCTGCCGCTGGCGCATCCGGCCGCGCCGGCGCATGTCTCGGCGCTGATGTCGGCGGTGATGGTGAAGGTGGCGCTCTATGTCATCTTGCGCATGGTCTTCGACCTTTGCGGCCCGGCGCAGGCCTCCTTCTGGGGTATGCCTTTGCTGCTGATGGGCGCGGCCTCGGCCCTGCTGGGCGCGCTGCGGGCCAATCTCGAAAATGACACCAAGGCCATTTTGGCCTGTTCCACCATTGAGAATGTGGGGATGATCGCGGTGGGCCTGGGCCTGGCGCTGATGTTCCGTGGTGCTGACATGGCGGTGCCTGCGGCCCTGGCCCTGGCTGGCGCGCTGCTGCACGTGATGAACCATGGGCTGTTCAAATGCCTGCTCTTCCTCGGTGTGGGTGTGGTCTTGGAGCAGGCGGGGCAACGCCGGTTGGATGCGCTGGGCGGGCTTTTGCACAATATGCCGGTGCTGGGCTGGGCCATGCTGGTGGGCGCGCTCTCGGCCGCTGCTGTGCCGCCGCTCTCGGGTTTTGCCAGTGAATGGCTGCTGTTGCAGGCCTTGCTGGGCGCCTGGCGCACTGGCGATGCGCTGTTCCAATTCGCGGCCCTGGTGGCGCTGGCCATGGTGGCCATGGCGGTGGCGCTGGGGGCGGCGGCCATGTTGCGACTCTGGGGGTTGGTGTTTCTGGGGCGCCCGCGTAGCCCCCGGGTGGCGGGGGCGGAGGATGTCTCCGGCCCTGGCCGCGCCGGGCTGCTGTTGCCGGCGGCGTTGAGCCTTCTGCTGGGCGCCTTTCCCGCCCTGGCGCTGGGGCTGATGCAACCAGTGCTCGCGCAATGGCTGGGCCCGGCGGTGGCAATGCCGGGGGGCGTGCTGGGGCTTTCGGCGGGCGATGCCGGGGCGCGCTACATGGTGCTGCCGGCCATCCTGCTTCTGGGGGTTCTGGCGCTGGTGCTGTGGCGTGGCGCGCAATGGCGAGGCGGCGGCGGCGCCACTCGCGCACCGGCCTGGGATTGCGGCTTCATCGCGCCCCCCGTGCATCTCCCTTTCGGCAATGCCGCTACGCAGCCCAGTGGTGAGGGTTTTGCCCAGCCTATCTCCCGCATGCTGGCCGGCCCGCTGATGGCCGCGCGTGAAAACGTGGCGGTGCCGCCGCCCGGCAGCATGGCCAGCGCAGAATACAGCGCCTCCAGCGCTGACCCGACCTGGCGGGCCCTGACCACGCTGCGCGCCGCGCGCCATGCCGTGAGCAACCGGGTGGATCGCTTTCGCGCCCTCTCGGTCCGCCACGCTCTCGGGCTGCTCTTCGCCACCCTGGTGCTGCTGCTGGCCGTGCTGGCGGGGCTGGAGCGGCCATGATGCTGGGTCTTGCCGCCATTGTGACGCAGATGATGCATCTGGCGCTCGTGCTGGCCATGGCGCCGGTGCTGGTGGGGCTGGTGCGGCTGGTGAAGGCGCGGCTGATGGGCCGGCGTGGCCCTGCGTTGCTGCAACCCTGGCGGGATCTGGCAAAATTGCTGCGCAAGCGCCCGGTGCTGGCCGATGGCGCCACCGAGATCTCCCGCGCTGCGCCATATGTCGCCTGCGCGGCCACGCTCTTCGCCGCCGTGCTGGTGCCGGGCTTTGCCCAGGGCATGCTGCTCGCGCCGCTGGCTGATCTGCTACTGCTGGCAGGATTGCTGGCCTTGGCACGGGTGGCGCTGGCGTTGGCGGGCATGGATGTGGGCACGGCCTTTGGCGGCATGGGTGCTGCGCGCGAATTGAGCTTTTCCGCCTGCGCCGAACCGGTGCTGCTGCTGTGCATCCTGGTGCTGGCCATGATCGCCGGGACGACCAATCTGGATGCGATGATTGTGGCCTTCCGTGAGGGAGGCGTGGGCCTGCGGGTGTCGCTCGCACTCATTGCCGTGGCGCTGCTGGCGGTGGGGCTGGTGGAGAATGCCCGCATGCCGGCCGACAACCCGGCCACCCATCTGGAACTCACCATGGTGCATGAGGCGATGATCCTGGAGGCAAGCGGGCGCCACCTTGCTTTGTGGGAGTTGCAAGCGGCGTTGAAACTGCTGGTCTGGATGGCGCTGCTCTCTGCCGTGTTCATGCCTTGGGGTATGGCGCCGGCCGGGGCGGGGCCGCTGGCCTGGCTGCTGGGGCTGGTGGCCTGGCTCGGCAAGATCACCGCGCTGGCCGTGGCGCTGGCGGTGTTTGAGAGTGCGATTGCCAAAATGCGGGTGTTCCGGATTCCGGAATTTCTCGGTGTGGCGCTGTTGCTGGCGGCGCTGGCGGTCGCATTGCTCTTTGTTTCGACAGGGCTCGCCTGATGGGTGGTCTGGCCTATGACATTGCGCATGTGCTGGGCGGCGCCATGCTGCTTTGCTCCTTTCTGTTGCTGACCCAGCGCCGGCTGGGTGGGGTTATCTGGCTGTTGGCGGCGCAGGGGCTGCTGCTGGCCATGGCTGCGGCGTGGCAGGGTTATTCTCAAGGGTCGGTTCATCTCTACGCCTCCGCCGCCATCGCCCTGGCCGCCAAGGCGGTGGCGATACCGCTGGCGCTGCGCGAGGCGACGCGGCGCACCGGTGGCAGCGGCGCCGATGCCGGCCTGCCCACCATGCCCGCATTGCTCGGCGGAGGGGCGATGGTGGCCTTGGCCATTCTGGTCGCGCTGCCGGCCTCTGCCGGCACCTCGGCGCTGATGCGGGAGGATCTGGCCATCGCGCTCTCCGTTCTGCTCCTGGGGCTGCTGATGATGTGCACCCGCCGCCATGCCCTGGCCCAGGCTGCGGGGCTGCTGAGCATGGAGAATGCGCTCATGCTTGCCGCCGTCGGTGCCGCTGGCATGCCGCTGGTGGTGGAACTTTCCGCCGCCGGCCTGGTGCTGGCGGTGGCGGCGCTGGCGGGGCTGTTCGGTATGCGCATGCGCGAGCAGGTGGCAAGCCTGGACACCCAGGCGCTCGATGCCCATCGCGGGGACCGGCACTGATGTGGGCCGTTCTCATCCCAGCACTCGGTGCCGCGATTCTGCCCCTGGTGCCACGTGTGGCGCATTGGCTGAACATCGCCTTCGCCGCTGCTACGCTGCTGGCTGTGCTGTTGATGGAGGCGGGCGGCACGGGATGGCTGCGGCTTGATGCGCTGAACCATCCGCTGGTGCTGGTGGCGGGCGTTGTCGGCCTCGCCACTGCGGTGTTCTCGGCGCATGAGCGGGTGTCGCATTCCCGCCAGTACCATGCCGCCTTCCAGGGGTTTTGCGCCGCCAATATGTTGGCCATGTTGTCGGATAATCTCGGCCTCATGTGGGTGGCGATTGAGGCGGCGACGCTGGCCTCTGTCATCATGGTGGCCAGCCCGCGCAGCACTGCGGCGCTTGAGGCCGCCTGGAAATTCTTCATTCTCTGCGGCGTGGGCATCGCGCTCGCGCTGTTCGGCACGGTGGTGCTGCAGATGGCGCTGCCCGGTGCCGGCCTGTCCTTCGCCGCGCTGCGCGCCGGGGCGGCGGCGGCGGATCCTGGGCTTTTGAATCTTGCCTTTATTCTGCTGCTGGTGGGGTATGGCACCAAATCCGGCCTGGTGCCGCTGCACCATTGGCTGCCCGATGCCCATGCCGAGGGTCCGGTGCCGATCACCGCCGTGCTCTCGGGCCTATTGCTGACCACCGCCATGCATGCCGTGCTGCGGGCCAAGAGCGTGGTGGGCGCCAATCCAGGCACCATTCCGCCCGGTACCTTCCTGCTGGTGCTGGGGGTGGCGACGCTGCTGGTGGCGGCCTTTGGGCTGTGGCGCCGGCGGGATGCGCGGCGGCTCTTCGCCTGGTCCTCCATCAAGCATATGGGCGTGGCGGCTATTGCCTTTGGCCTGGGTGGGCCGGCGGCCAATCTCGCCGGGTTGCTGCATCTGATCGGCCATGCCCTGGTTAAGAGTGCGGTGTTCATCGGCCTGGGGGCTGCTGTGCAACTCAAGGGCTCGCAGCGTGTGGCGGATATTGGCGGGCTCATCGCCTCGCATCCCGGGTTGGGCTGGGGGCTGGCGCTGGCCGTGCTGGGGGCGGCGGGGCTGCCGCCTTTCATGCTCTTCGCCTCGGAGTTTCTGCTGCTGACCAGCGCGGGGCGGCAGGCGCCATGGTTGCTGCTGCCGCTTCTGCTGGGGTTGCTGGTGGGTGCGGCGGCTTTGGTGCGGGCCGCGCAACGGCTGTGCCTGGGGCCCGCCACGGCGGATCTGCCCGATGCGCCCGCGCCGGGGCTACTGGTGCAAATTCCGCTCTGGGGCCTGTTGCTGCTGGCGTTTTGCGGCATGCTGGCCATGCCCGCCCCCATTGCCGCGATGCTGCGTGCGGCGGCGGAGCTGCCGGGATGATCAGAAAAAACCTCTCCGCCACCGAATGGCAGGCGCTGGCCCGATCCAGCCCGCCCCTGCTGGCGATGTGGGCAGACCCCACCACCATCTATGCGGCCTTCATGGATGGCGCGGCGCCGCAATTGGTCAGTTGCCCGGCTCCCGATGGCCGCTTTGCCTCCTTCTCCGCCCAGCATCCCGCGGCGGCCTGGTTTGAACGGGCCATCCAGGATCTTTGGGGCCTGGAGGCGGTGGGCAGCATCGATGGCCGGCCCTGGCTGGACCACGGCCGCTGGCCGGTGCTGAACCCGATGTCGAGCCGCCCGGTGCGCCATGGCAGCGCGCCGCCGCAGCCTGAATTCCTCGAGGCCTTGGGCGCTGGCGTCCACCAAATTGCCGTGGGCCCGGTGCATGCCGGCATTATCGAGCCCGGGCATTTTCGTTTCCATGTGGTGGGCGAGACGCTGGTGCGGCTGGAGGCCCGGCTGGGATATACCCATAAGGGCACGCTCGGGCTGATGCTCGGCAAATCGCCACGCGCCGCGGCGCGGTTTCCAGCACGGCTTTCGGGCGATTCCACGGTGGCGCATTCCTTGGCCTTCGCGCTGGCCGCTGAGCAGGCGGCGGGCATCACCGCGCCGCCGCGCGCCGTGGCCATGCGCGCCGCCATGGCCGAGATCGAGCGTATCGCCAACCACCTCAATGATTGGGGTTTCATCTGCAATGACGCGGCCTTCCCCGCGGTGCATGCCCGCACCGGGGTGCTGCGCGAGGCCTTGCTGCGGGCCTGCCATGTCGCCTTTGGCCATAGGCTGATGATGGACCGCGTGCTGCCCGGCGGCGTGGCCACCGATATTGCCGCCGGTGGCCTGGGGCTGATTGCCGATGCGCTGGCCAGTATCGAGGCCGAACTGCCGGCGCTTGAGCGCATCACCGCCAGCCATGCCAGCCTGCAGGACCGGCTGGTGAGCACCGGCATCATCGCGCCCGGGCTTGCGGCCCTGCTCAATGCCGGTGGCGTGGTGGGCCGCGCATCCGGCCGGGCGGTGGATGCCCGCGCGGTGCCGGGATACGCGCCATATGATGAGCTGGAGGTGGTGCCCATCACCCGCACCGAGGGCGATGTCGCGGCCCGCCTGGCCGTACGGCAGGACGAAATTCGCGAGAGTCTGCGGATGCTGCACATCATCGCCGCCGGCATGCCGGAGGGTGAGATCATGACCGCGCTGCCAGGCCGTGCCGGTGAAGGTTTTGCCCTGGTCGAAGGCTTTCGCGGTGAGTGCTTCTGCTGGCTGCGCCTCGATGATGGCGGGCTGATCCAGGCCGCCTTCCTGCGCGACCCCTCCTGGCTGCATTGGCCGCTGCTCGAGGCGGCGGTGCAGGGCAATATCGTGGCCGATTTTCCGCTGATCAACAAAAGCATCAATGGCTCGTATTCGGGGGTGGATCTGTAGATGCTCTGGCCCAGCCTCGCCAAGAACCTCATCTCGCGGCCGCTGACCGACCCCGCACCCGCCACGCGGCCCGAAGAGGTGGCCGCGCTTGCCGCCATGCTGGAGGCCAGCGCCCGGCGCAGGCTTGGCCGCTCGCTCGCCATTCGCCAGGTGGATGCGGGCAGTTGCAATGGCTGCGAGCTGGAGATCAATGCCACGCAGAATGTGGTGCATGATCTTGAGCGCTTTGGCCTGCGTTTCGTCGCCTCGCCCCGCCATGCCGATGTGCTGCTGGTCACCGGGCCGGTGACGCGCAACATGCGCGAGGCGCTGGAGCGCACCCGTGCCGCCACGCCCGAGCCCTGCTTCATCGTGGCGGTGGGCGATTGCGCGATTGATGGTGGCGTCTTCAAGGGCAGCTATGCGGTGGAGGGCGGCCTCGCGGCGGAGACGCGCCCCGGCGAGGCGATGATGCGCCCTGATATTCGCATCCCTGGCTGCCCACCCACGCCGACCCAGATCATTCAGGGCCTGCTCACCCTATTGGCCGCGCAGGAGTAGCGCGAAGCAGGGGGTTGCCTCCTCCGGTGGCACCGCCCGCAGCAGGGTCATGGCGTCATTGAAGAAGGCGCAGAAGGCATCGGCGTGCCAATGGTCGGCCCTGCGGGTTTGCACCAGGCCCCAGGGGTTGTCGGCCGGGCGCAGCGAGCCGGCATTATAGGCGATGGCGGCCAGCGGCGGGTCGAAGCCGGTGGGGAGCCGGCCGGCCAGGGCTTGGCGACGGATATAGGCGGCGCCGGCGGCCAGCGCGGTATCCGGTTGCAGCAGCCGGGCGCGGTCGAGTGTCGGGTCGGCCAGGGCCTCGCGCGCGGTTGAGATCAGGGTTTGCATCAGCCCGGGGGAGACGCGGTCGGGCGTGGTCTCGTCATCCAAATATCCGGGTTCTTCGCGCAGGGCATCGGCGCGGCCGCCGCTCTCGGTGCAGGTGCAGGCCAGGAGCAATTCCACCGGGACGCGCTGTGCCCGGGCAGCACGCTGCATGGCAGCGCCATGGGCGGCCCAGGCGCGCGCCACCATGGGCGTGCCGGAAGCAGGGTGCTGGCCATCGATCAGCAGGCCATCGGCGGTGAGTTGCCAGCGCCGCGGGGCATTGCCGATTGGGGCGCCATGCGCCTCGCTCAGCCGGGCGATGAAGGGTTGCAGCATGGCCCGCCAATCGCCCGGCATGGTGCTGGGTGGGGCGGCCTGCATCAGCCGGGCCCAGCTTGCCGGGCCGAGAATCCCATCGGCCGCCAGGCTCTGGGCCTGTTGGAAGCGCCGCACCGCATCGCGCGTGGCGGGGCCGAAAATGCCATCGGTGGCGAGGTTGCCCATGCCGGCGCGGCGCAGCGCCTGCTGGGCCAGCCGGATATCGGCGCCAGATAGGAGCGGCAGGCGAAAGGACAGGCGGCGTTCGAGCGGGATCATGGCGTGGTTCCTTGCGTTTGATCGAGCAGCGCCTGGGCACGGGCGCGCAGCAGCGGCGAGAGGCTGGCCTGGGCGGCGCGCAGGGCCTCGCGCGCCAAAACGACGGAATGGGTGTTATCGGACAAATTCGCCGCGCAGATCAGCGCCTGTGCCTGGCCCGCCGCCAGCGCCGGATGAGGATTGCTGCGCCGCGCCGCTGCGTAGGATTGCGCGGCGCAATCGAGCATAGGCCGGGCGGCGCTGCCGGGGCAGGCGGCAGCAGGGGCGCGGGCCGCCATGGCGGTGGCCATGCAGGCCTCGGCCCGACGGGTGTGCAATTGCGGGCAGGCTGGGTTGGCATCGGGGCAGGGGGTGATGACCGGCTGCTCGGCCGCCAGGGCCGGGGCGTGGTGCCAGCGTGCTAGTTGGCTGAGCGGCGGGTCCAGCACCATGGCCAGGGGCGCGCAGCCGGCCAGCGAGAGCAATAAGAGTGCGGGCCTCATGGCGTCACCTCACGCAGGAGTTGCATTGGGTCCTGCCGGGCCTCGCGCAGGTGGCCGAGCAGCAGGGTCAGGGCCTGCAGCGCGGCATGCTGCTGGGCTGAGCCCTGGCCCGGGGCCAGCAGGGCACGGGCGGTTTGGGCATTGGGCGGCTCTGCGCGAAGGGCGGGCGCCGCGCTGGAAAGGCCTGCGGTGACGCTGCGTATCGTCTCGGCCGAGACATCGCCGGCCGCCTCGCCGGCCAGCAGGGCGCTGCGATATTCGGCCAGGCCTGCCTCCACCTGGGCCGGGTTTGCAAAATGTCCGGCGCCCCAGCGGGCCCAGATCCGGGCTGCGCCATCATCGCGCAGCGCCATGTCCAGCAGGTCTGCCGCGAAGCCTGGGGTGTCGCGCAGCGAGGCCAGGGCTTGGGCGAAGATTGGGGTCAACCGCGCCAGCGCCTCCTGCGGGGTGATGGCGCCGGGGTCGAAGAGGCTGGGGTCATGCGGTGCATCGAGCAATTGTGCCTGCCAGCGCCGCCAGGCCCCGGCCGAGAGCGACCAGCCAAAGCCCAGCAGCAGCGCCACTCCGGCCAATGGTCCGCCGGCCGCCGCGGCCGGCAGCAGCGGCGCGGCTAAGCGCAGCAGGGTGGCGAAGGGGCCAGAGGCGCCGGTCAATGCGACGGTGGCTTCCGCGATCCGGCTCAGGTTGGGAGGCGTGGCGCGGGCGGCGTCGAGCGCATCGCGGGCGCGGCGGAGCATGGCCGGGGCCTCGGCCGGCAGCAGGCCCGGGGGCATGGCGGGCCCCAAATTCTCCACCAATTCGGCGGCCACGCTGAGGTGGCGCTCCAGCCTGGCCATGGCGTCGGCCTCACGCGCGGGGCGGGTTGCGGCTTCGGTTGCCGCCTCAATGGCAGTGGCGGTGCTCTGGCGCAGCGTTTCGTGGGCGCGCTGCTCCTGGCTCAGAGCCTCGGCCACGCGGCGATTGGCCTGGGCATCGGGCGTGGTGGCGCGCGCGCCGAAATAATAGCCGAAGACGCCGGCGATGATGCCATTGACGTAGCCAGCGACCGCATCGGACAAATTCAGCGCGGCGGCAAAGAGCAGCAGCGGCAGCCCCACCACGCCCACAATGAGGGCAAGGATGGCGCGCACCGTGCCCTCAGGCAGGCCCATTGGCAGGTCTCGCAAGGCGGCAATGTGCTCGGGCGTTGTGCCAGGCTGGCCCAATAGGGCGAAGCTACGCGCTGCGAGCCACCACAGAAAGCCGGCGAAGGCGAGGCCAACAAGGAAGATAAGCCCGGCGATGATCAGCACCGGTGGTGGCCCTGCCAGCGCCTGGGGGGCCAGGGCTGCGCCGGCAGTGCCAAAGAGTGCGGCTATAAGGCCAAATATGAGCGAGTGGAGGGCTGTGGGGGGCATGGGCCGTCTCCTATCAGGGGTAACGGCACATAATCCTATAATAGGAACAAATCAAGAATTAATTGCTCGGTTTGGCGTGTTCGCCGCCGCGTGCTACCCCGCGCGGGCTTCAAAGGAACCACATCATGTCCGATACCCCGCCCCCGCCAGGCGCCGGCCCCCTCGTGCTGAACATGCAGTACACCAAGGATCTCAGCTTCGAGGTTCCTGGCGCGCCCGGCATTTTCGCCACGCTGCGCGAGCAGCCGGCCATCGACCTGCAGCTCGATGTTCAGGCCCGCCCGATCCAGGAGGGCGAGAACCTCTTCGAGGTAACGCTGGATATCCGCGCCGATGCCAAGGCGCAGGATCAGGTCTGCTTCATCGCTGAGCTGACCTATTGCGGGATCTTCACCATCAATGTCGAAGAGGTGGATCTGGAGCCGGTGCTGCTGGTGGAGTGCCCGCGCCTGCTCTTCCCCTTCGCCCGCAATATCCTGGCCGAGGTGACGCGTGATGGCGGCTTCCCGCCGGTTTTCCTGAGCCCCATTGACTTCGTGGCCCTGTGGCAGAGCCGCCGCGGCCAGGCGATGGAAAACCCGGTGGGCAACGCCTGAGGCAGCAATGATCCGCCTCGACAGCATCACCCGGCAGAATGGCCACCAATTGCTTTTCATCGAGGCCTCGGCGGCCTTGCAGAAGGGCGAGAAGGTGGGCCTGGTTGGCCCCAATGGCGCGGGCAAGACCACGCTGTTTCGCATGATCACCGGGCAGGAGCCGCCCGATGAGGGCCAGGTGCTGGTCGAGCGCGGCGTCACCATCGGCTTTTTCAGCCAGGATGTGGGCGAAATGTCCGGCCGCAGTGCGGTGGCCGAGGTGATGGATGGTGCGGGGGCGGTGAGCGAGGTGGCGGCCGAGTTGCACGGCCTGGAGCTCGCCATGGCCGATCCGGACCGCGCCGATGAGATGGAGGCGATCATCGAGCGCTTCGGCGAGGTGCAGGCACGCTTTGACGATCTGGGCGGCTATGCCCTGGAAAGCCGGGCGCGAGAGGTGCTGGCGGGCCTCAGCTTTTCTGAGGCGATGATGGATGGCGATGTTGGCGCGCTCTCGGGCGGGTGGAAGATGCGGGTGGCGCTGGGGCGCATCCTGCTCATGCGCCCCGATGTCATGCTGCTCGATGAGCCTTCCAACCATTTGGATCTGGAGAGCCTGATCTGGCTGGAGAATTTCCTGCAGGCCTATGATGGCGCGTTGCTGATGACCTCGCATGATCGCGAGTTCATGAACCGCATCATCAACAAGGTGGTGGAGATCGATGGCGGCGCGCTGACCAGTTTTTCGGGCGATTATGAGTTCTATGAGCAGCAGCGGGCGCTGAACGAGCAGCACCAATTGGCGCAGTTCGAGCGGCAACAGGCCATGCTTTCCAAGGAAATCAAGTTTATCGAGCGGTTCAAGGCACGCGCCTCGCATGCCGCGCAGGTGCAAAGCCGGGTGAAGAAGCTCGACAAGATCGAGCGCGTGGAGCCGCCGCGCCGGCGGCAGAGTGTGGCCTTTGAATTCCAGCCCGCGCCCCGCTCGGGTGAGGATGTGGTGAACCTGCGTGGTGTGCATAAACGCTATGGCGAGCGGGTGATCTATCAGGGCCTGGATGTGCTGATCCGCCGGCGGGAGCGGGCCTGCGTTCTGGGCATGAATGGTGCTGGCAAATCGACCCTGCTGAAACTGGTGACGGGGGCGACCAAGCCCGATGCTGGCAGCGTTTCGCTGGGGGGCAGCGTGAAGCTGGGCTATTTCGCTCAGCACGCGATGGAATTGCTCGATGGCGAATTGACCGTCTTTGAGGCGCTGGAGGCGCAGTTTCCGCGCGCTGGGCAGGGCTCTTTGCGTTCATTGGCTGGCTGTTTTGGCTTTTCCGGTGCCGATGTGGATAAGCGCTGCCGGGTGCTCTCAGGGGGTGAGAAGGCGCGGCTGGTGATGGCTGGGATGCTCTATGACCCGCCGAATTTTCTCGTGTTGGATGAGCCGACGAACCATCTCGATATGGCAACGAAAGAGATGCTGATCACGGCGCTCGCGCAATATGACGGCACCATGCTCTTCGTCTCGCATGACCGGCATTTCCTGGCAGCACTGTCCAACCGCGTCTTGGAGGTTACCCCAGGCGGCATCCAGGATTATGGCGGCGGCTATAGTGAATATGTCGCCCGGACCGGGCAGGAGGCGCCGGGCCTGCGGGCCTGAGCGTAACGCCGCCAAGCCGATCCGCAGCCGGGAGGCCCGGCCGCGCGCCGCCGGCTTAGGCCGCCTGTTTGTCCAGCATTTTCATCTTCACCAGCGCTTCGGCGATTTGCACCGCGTTCAGCGCCGCACCCTTTCGCAAATTATCGGCCACGCACCAGAAGGCAAGGCCATGCTCCACCGTCGGGTCCCGCCGCAGCCGCGAGACATAAACGTCATCCTCATGCACCGCGTCGAGTGGGGTGATGTAGCCGCCATCCTCGCGCTTATCGAACACGCTGAGGCCAGGCATCTTCTTCCAGGCGGCACGGGCCTGCGCCTCGGTGATCGGGCGCTCGAACTCGACATGCACCGCCTCGGCATGGCCGATGAAGACCGGCACGCGCACGCAGGTGGCGACGACCTTGATGTCGGGGTCCAGAATCTTCCTGGTCTCGGCCGCCATTTTCCACTCTTCCTTGGTGAAGCCGTCATCCATGAATTTGTCGATATGCGGGATGCAGTTGAAGGCGATGGGCTTGGTGAATTGCTCCACCAGCGGCGGGTCATTGACGAAGCTGCCCTTGGATTGGGCGAAGAGCTCGTCCATCCCCTCCTTGCCGGCACCGGAGACCGATTGATAGGTGGCCACCACCACGCGCTTGATGCGGGCAATATCATGCAGCGGCTTGAGCGCAACCAGCATTTGGATGGTCGAGCAATTCGGGTTGGCGATGATCCGGCGCTTTTTGAACAGGTGGAGATGCTGCGGGTTCACCTCCGGCACGATCAGCGGGATGTCGGGGTCCATGCGGAAATGGCTGGTATTGTCGATCACCACGCAGCCCGCGGCGGCGGCACGCGGCGCATGCACTGCAGAGATTGCGGCACCGGGCGAAAAGAGGCCGAGGTCAAAGCCAGTAAAATCAAAAGTTTCCAGGTTCTGGCAGGTCAGCACGGTTTTCTCGCCGAAGCTGATCTGCTGGCCAACGGAACGGGCCGAGGCCAGGGCGACAACTTTGCTGACTGGAAAATTACGCTCAGCCAGCGTCTTGAGAATTTCTCGCCCCACCGCACCAGTGGCGCCTACAACCGCGACCCGATAAACCATGATGGATACTCCTAAAACCGGAGTATCCATAGGGCGACGGTCAGACCAGCGCAATCGCCTAGCGCTGCGTAGGTTTATATTGGCTCAGAGCATTCTCAAGCCTTGCGGCTTGGCAAGGCAACTCGAAAAATGCGTTATAATAACAGCTAGAGGCTTTTCACCGTCTTCGCTTCCGGTGAAATGGCTCTAGTTTAGCCGCGCCACTCTGGAGGCACGGCGGACCAGCGGCTGATTGTCCTTGTGATTCATCCAGAAGAACAGGTTTGCCACTTCAGGATAATTGTCGAAGGTCAAAGCATTGACCCGGGCAATCGCTTCCTTTTCTTCAGCCTCGGCGGTACGGCCGCGCTCCCTGAGCAGGCGCGCCCAATAGGTATAAGCGGCCTCTGTGTCGGGAAAGGCGCGCACCGCGTCTCTAAAGGCTAGCTCTGCGCCATCAAGGTCGCCCAGGCCCCAGCGGGCGACGCCGATGGTGCTGTGCAGGGCTTCGAACAGCGGCGCGAAAGCGCCACTCAGTGCTGCCGATGGAGACAGTGTGACCCTGGTCAGTGGGGTCAGGAGATCAATGGCTTCCTGATAACGGTCAAGCTCGATCAGCACGAAACCAAGATTGAGCCGGCCGACATGAAAATTCGGGTCGTTAGTGAAAGAATTGCGGAACCGCCTTGCGGCGCCGGCCTTGTCATTCTCCATCAGGGCCACGACGCCCAAAAGGTTCTCAAGGAAGGCGCGTCGCACGATGGTTTCGGCGCGGGGAACACGAGCGAGTTCGCGCTCTGCCACCGCTTTGGTCCTGCTGAAGTCATTGCTGCGGGCATTCAGCGACTGCTCAAAGTAATACAGCGCGGAGCGGTATGGCTCAAACTGCTCCATGGTCTCGGTGGCGCCGCGACGCAGCAGAGCCTCGGCCCCGGCCTCGCCGTCGAGTTGCAAGGAGAAGTTGGTGGTTTGCCCTGTTATACCGTTGATCAGGAGCCGGGAGCGGTTCGCATCCTGATAAATGATCGAAGCGTTAACCCGCGGGCGCTCCAGCCCGAACAGGTCCTGCAGGGCGGCGGTGAAACCATCGAGTTTCAACGCATTCGCTACCACGCCAACGATCGTCGGGTCCCGCGATGAGCGCACGCTGGCGGGCGAGAGCAGCGATCGGGCCTGGCTCATCCGCCATATTTCGCTGGTGAAGACACGCTCGGCCACGTCCTGTGAGAGGCCGGTAGAGGCCACTGCTGGGGGCACCGACACATTCACCGTGACCGTATTGGCGCTGACGACCGCATCTGCGGATAAGAGGCCAAACACCATGGCAACAGCCATGGCAATCGATACTGGATCCACTCCGACCACTCCGTTATGTTAATGACATCATCCCAATTGGCGCAATAACATACCCATGTTCACGGTGCTACCAGAGGGTAATCGAATTCTTTACTGATTAATATGAATTATAATAAACATCAAATTTATAATTATTCCTGGAAATAACTTTGGGTGGTATCACGCCCGCAGGAAAGCAGCCAGCCCCCGGTCACATCGCGGCGAATTCGGCACGGCGAAAACCCTGGGCGAAGAGCAGGGCTGTCAAATCGCCATGATTGACCCGCGCATGCGCCGCCGCCTGCACCGTGGGCTTGGCGCGAAAGGCGATACCCAACCCGGCGGATTGCAGCATCGGCAGGTCATTGGCGCCATCGCCCACCGTCAAGCTCCGCTCGAGCGGCAGACCCAGCGATTGGGCCAGGCGCAGCAGCGTGGCCAGCTTGGAATCGCGGTCCAGAATGGGTTCGGCCACCGTGCCGGTCAAAGCGCCATCGGCGAGGATCAATTGGTTGGCGTGGTGCTCATGGAAGCCCACCAGCGCCGCCACCCGGCCAGTGAAGAAGGTGAAGCCGCCGGAAACCAGCGCCGCATGGGCCCCGGCGGCGCGCATGGTGGCGACCAGGGCGCGGGCGCCGGGCATCAGTTCCGTCGTCTCCCAGGTGCGCTGCAGGGCTGCCTCGGGCAGGCCTTTGAGCATGGCCACGCGCTCGCGCAGGGCGGATTTGAAATCCAACTCGCCATTCATCGCCCGGGCGGTGATGGCGGCGATGCGCTCCTTCAGCCCGGCCTCGGCGGCCAATTCGTCCAGCGTCTCGGTGGTGACGATGGTGCTGTCCATATCGGCCAGCAGTAGGGCCTTGCGCCGTGTGGCGGCGGCCTGGGCGATGGCGTCCACTTTCTGGCCGGCCAGGGCTGCCTGGGCGGCGGCCTGCGCGGCGGCGGGCGCCATGCCGGAGAAGGGGATGTCCAGCGCCTCGCCTTCGGACAGCCAGTCTGGCGCCCGGCAAACGGCACCGCCCGCGGCCAGGGCCGCCAGCACCGCGGCCAGCATGTGGTGGGATAATCCGCCCGGGGGCGCGACAAGGGTGAGGATATGCGGCATGGAAATCTGACCATGCCCATCGCGCCCCTGCCATGCAACCACCCGCGCTGATCATCTGCGGCCCGACCGCCAGCGGGAAATCCGCGCTGGCGCTGGAATTCGCCCAGGCGCTGGGCGGGACGGTGATCAATGCCGATGCCATGCAGGTTTATGCCGGCATGGCGGTGATCACGGCGCAGCCCAGCCTGGCGGAGCATGCAGCGGCGCCGCACCGGCTTTATGGCATTCGTTCGCCGGCGGAGGCAGCGAATTTGGCCTGGTGGCGCGAAGAGGCGCTCGCGGCGATGGCGCAGGCCCGGCTGCCCATCCTATGCGGCGGCACGGGGATGTATTTGCGCGCGCTGACCCAGGGCCTCTCGGCCCTGCCGGCTGTGCCCCCCGAGGCGCGGGCCGAGGCGCGCATGCTGCTCGCCGAGCGCGGCGCCCCTGCGCTGCATGCCATGCTCGATGCCGCCACCGCGGCCACCCTGAACCCCGGCGATAGCCAGCGCGTGGCCCGCGCCTTCGAGGTGTGGCGCGGCACTGGCCGTGGGTTGGTGGAATGGCAGCGCGAGGCACCCGCCCTGCCGCCCGCGCCCTATCGCTTTGCCGCCCTGCGCTTGGACCCGGCGCGGGAGGAACTGCGCGATGCCATCGCCAGCCGCTTCGATGCGATGCTGGCCGGTGGCGCGCTTGAGGAGGTGCGGGCGCTGCTGGACCTCGACCCCGCCTTGCCGGCGATGCGCGCGCATGGTGTGCCCGAGATCGCCGCGCTGCTGCGCGGTGCGATGGATGCGCGGGCGGCGCGTGACCAGGCGGTGTTGCACACCCATCAATACACCAAGCGCCAGGGCACCTGGTTCCGCCATCAGGCCCTGGTGGCCCCGACGCGGTTGCATACGATCCATGCGCGGTTTGCGGGTCTGGCGCAATTTTCGCAAAGCAAATGGACCGAAATGGACAGTTTTGTTCAATTGCATGTTGACGCCCCACCGGCCGGGGCATAAGGGAGCGGCGCAACACCATCAGATCATCACGGAACCATCATGTCCGCCACCACCGCCACCGCAGCCGCCACCACGGAAGACCGTTCGGGTGCTGAGGTTCTCCTCCGGGCTTTGACGGAGCAGGGCGTTGAAGTCATTTTTGGCTATCCCGGCGGTGCAGTATTGCCGATTTATGATGCGCTGTTCCAGCAAAATTCCATTCGCCACATCCTCGTCCGCCATGAGCAGGCGGCGGTGCATGCGGCCGAGGGCTATGCCCGCTCCACCGGGCGGGTGGGGGTGGTGCTTGTCACCTCCGGCCCGGGTGCGACCAATGCGGTGACGGGGCTGGTGGATGCGCTGATGGACAGCATCCCCATCATCTGCCTGACCGGGCAGGTGCCGACCCATCTGATCGGCAATGATGCATTTCAGGAGGCCGATACCACCGGCATCACCCGCCCCGCGACCAAGCACAATTATCTGGTCAAGCGCAGCGAGGACCTGGCCGGCGTGGTGCATGACGCGTTCTATGTCGCGCGCAGCGGCCGCCCCGGCCCGGTGGTGATCGACCTGCCCAAGGACATCCTGATCAAGCCCGCGCCCTATACCCCGGCGCCCAGCACGCCCCATCGCAGCTACCGTCCGGTGACGCAGCCTGACCCGGCGCGTATTCTCGAAGCCGTGCAAATGCTCAAGCGCTCGGCTCGCCCGGTGGTATATGCCGGCGGCGGCGTGATCAATTCCGGGCCCGAGGCCTCACGGCTGCTGACTGAATTTGTCCGCATGACGGGTTTTCCCTGCACCAATACGCTGATGGGGCTGGGGGCTTTTCCCTCTTCCGACCCGCAATTCATCGGCATGCTGGGCATGCACGGCACCTACGAAGCGAACCTCGTGATGCATGGCTGCGATGTCATGCTGAATATGGGGGCGCGTTTCGATGACCGGATCACCGGCCGGCTGGATGCCTTCAGCCGCGGTTCGAAGAAGATTCACGCCGATATCGACCCCTCCTCGATCAATAAGAACGTCAAGGTGGATGTGCCGATCGTGGGCGATGCCGGCAATATCCTGGCGGCGATGATCGAATGCTGGAAGCAGGATGACACGCCGATCAATAAGGAGGCGCAGACCGCCTGGTGGCGGCAGATAGACCTGTGGCGCCAGAAGGACTGCCTGGCCTATGTCCAGGAAGGCAAGATCATCAAGCCGCAGCATGCGGTGAAGCGGCTCTTCGAGATCACCCAGGAGATGGGGCGCGAGACCTTCATCTCCACCGAGGTCGGTCAGCACCAGATGTGGGCGGCGCAGTATTTCGGCTTCAACAAGCCCAATCGCTGGATGACCTCGGGCGGGTTGGGCACCATGGGCTATGGCCTGCCCGCGGCGATGGGGGTGCAGATCGCGCATCCGGATGCGCTGTGCATCGATATTGCCGGCGAGGCCTCTATCCTGATGAACATCCAGGAGATGGGCACGCTGGCGCAGTACCGGCTGCCAGTAAAAGTGTTCATACTGAACAACGAATATATGGGCATGGTGCGGCAATGGCAGGAGTTGCTGCATGGCAGCCGTTATTCCGAGAGCTATTCCGCCGCGCTGCCGGATTTTGTGAAGCTGGCCGAGAGTTTTCATGCCAAGGGGCTGCGGGCGACCGAGGCGGATCAGTTGGATGATGTGATCCGTGAAATGATCGCCCATCCCGGCCCGGTCATTGCCGATATCTGCGTGGACCAGAAGGAAAACGTCTTCCCGATGATCCCCTCGGGTGCCGCGCATAATGAGATGATTTTGGCCGCAGGGCAGCAGGGTGGCGTCGCTGGCGTCACCGATGAAGGCAAGGTGTTGGTCTGAAGCCATGGAACGCACAGCAACCATCGCGGTCCTCGTCGAGAACGAGGCCGGCGTCCTGGCCCGCGTCATTGGGCTCTTCTCCGGCCGCGGCTACAATATCGAGAGCCTGACGGTGGCGCCGGTGGATGAGACCCGCCGCATTAGCCGCATCACCGTGGTGACCACGGGCACCGAGATGACCATCGAGCAGATCAAGGCGCAGCTTGACCGGCTGGTGCCGGTGCATAAGGTGAGCGACCTGACGCTGGACGGCGCCCACCTGCAGCGCGAATTGGCGCTGATCAAGGTGGTGGGCCGTGGCGAGCATCGCGTGGAGGCGCTGCGCCTGGCCGATGCCTTTCGCGCCCGCGTCGTGGATGCCACGCCCGAGAGCTTCGTCTTCGAGATGACCGGCAATGCCGAGAAGATCGATGCCTTTTGTGCGCTGATGAAGCCTTTGGGGCTTGCCGAACTCTGCCGGACGGGGGCTGTTGCCATCGCCCGCGGCACAAGGCACATCGCCGCCTGACATTTTTTTGACCAAGAGCAACGAGGAGCGCCCTGATGCGCGTTTATTACGACCGTGACGCTGACGTGAACCTGATCAAGGCCAAGAAGGTCGCGATCATTGGTTTTGGCAGCCAGGGCCATGCCCATGCCCTGAATATCCGCGAAAGCGGCGTGGCCGAAGTGGCCATTGGCCTTCGTCCCGGCGGTTCCGCCAAGAAGGCCGAGGCCATGGGTTTCAAGGTCCTCTCCCCCGCCGATGCGGCAAAATGGGCCGATGTGATCATGGTGCTGACCCCCGATGAGGGCCAGGGCGATCTCTATCGCGAACACCTGCATGACAATATGAAGCCCGGCGCGGCGCTGGCCTTCGCGCATGGCCTGAACGTGCATTTCAACCTGCTCGACCCGCGCTCGGACCTTGACGTGTTCATGATCGCGCCCAAGGGCCCTGGTCATACGGTGCGCAGCGAATATCAGCGCGGCGGCGGCGTGCCGTGCCTGGTGGCGGTGGCGCAGAACCCCTCGGGCAACGCACTCGAAATCGCGCTTTCCTACGCTTCCGCCGTGGGTGGTGGCCGCGCCGGCGTGATCGAGACGACCTTCAAGGAAGAATGCGAGACCGACCTGTTCGGCGAGCAGGCAGTGCTGTGCGGCGGCCTGGTCGAGCTGATCAAGGCTGGCTTCGAAACCCTGGTCGAGGCTGGCTACGCGCCGGAAATGGCCTATTTCGAGTGCCTGCATGAGGTGAAGCTGATCGTTGACCTCATCTATGAGGGCGGCATCGCCAATATGAACTACTCGATCTCCAACACGGCAGAATACGGCGAATACGTCACCGGCCCGCGCATCATCACCGCCGAAACCAAGGCCGAGATGAAGCGCGTGCTGGATGATATCCAGACCGGCAAATTCGCCCGCGACTGGATGCTGGAAAACAAGGTGAACCAGGCCAGCTTCAAGGCCACCCGCCGCCGCCTGTCCGAGCACTCGATTGAGGCGGTGGGCGAGCGCCTGCGCGCCATGATGCCGTGGATCAAGGCGAATGCCCTGGTGGATAAGGCGAAGAACTAAGGAGAGGTTGGGGAGGCAGGGGTAATTGCCCGTCGGCGAACCCCTGCCTCCTTCGCCAGCGAGCGATGCAGGGGTCACACGCTAAGAATAATAGCCGTTGTGGGAATTATTTCATTGACAATCGTCCCTCAGGCGCGTAAAATCCGCGTCAAAGGAGATTGACGATGAGCGAAACTGTCGAAGTCACACGTGATACGCTTCGCAACGCAATCAACGACCCGCGTTATCTCAATTCGAACCATCCTGAAGCCCAAGCATTTCGGCAGTGGGTGTCGGAGGGCTTTCGCGCGCTCTAGCCCGAGGACGGCACGACGCACGGGATCGTTCATGTGCGATCCTATATCCGAGACGGACACCAGGTTTCTGCATATTCTCGACGCGGTCCGGCCGGCGGCGAGGCTACGAATGGAACTGCTGTGCAGTTCGCGGACCGGCCGGGACCGCATGCGGATGCCGAGCGGCGCGCGCGGTGTGATGCACAGGCTGCGGCAGACGAGGCACGATGCCGACGCTTACGGCCCACAGCTCGTGTCGCCCGTGCTCTCTGCTGGGCCAGCGTGAACCTGCGTTTTGGAGCCTGTATGGCAGGAAGAGAACTGCCGCGCCTGTCCCTTCCCGAATGAGGAGCCAGAACAGTGACCAAAAAGGATCATGAGAACGCAATGACCATCTGCGCGCGCCGAACCCTGGAGAGCAGTTATGGTCCCGTCGCTGTTTGGATAACAGTTCCGCGCGAGGAAACCGAGACTGGCGATTTCCTGTGCGACTATGGCATTGCCGGCCCTCGAACACAGCGTCGCGGCTCGGTCATGGGAATCGACGCTTTCCAGGCGCTTCAACTCACTATGGAGCGGATTGGAACCGAGCTGCTGTTCTCCGAGGAAGGACAGACCGGCGGTCTGCGATGGTTGGATACCGCCTACGAGATCGGTTTTCCTGTCCCCGCCTCCATTGAAGACCTCGCATCTCCAAAAAAATAGCCGGTCTCCACAGCGAAAAGCTTCGCCCGCGACTGGCTGCTGGAGAACCGGGTCAACCAGGCCAGCCTCAAGGCCACCCGCCGCCGCCTGGCCGAACACCCCATCGAGGCGGTGGGCGAGCGCCTGCGCGCCATGATGCCCTGGATCAAGGCGAATGCTTTGGTGGACAAGGCGAAGAACTAAGCCGTTATCGACTGGCCGCGAGGACCTGCCGCCAGGCAGGTCCTCAACGGGTTGAGCCTTTTTCGTTGTAACCGCCATCCAGCCGCCCACAATCTGATAATCATCTTGCTGCATCGCATCATGTGCCGTTAGCCTCGCCCATCCCCAGCAGGAGGCCCGCGTGACGGTTATCAGCCCATCCCGCTCTAGCGACATCCTGTTGCTCATCGCTCGCTTGGCCATGGCGCCGCTGTTTTTGATCAGCGCCTTTTATAAGGTTGCGCAATGGCCCGGCATCGTCACCTTATTGGACAATCAGGGCGCGCCGCTGCCCATGCTCGGGGGCGTTATTGCCACCGCCATCGAGGCCATCCTGCCCCTCCTTCTCATCCTGGGGCTGCGGATGCGCTGGGCGGCCCTGGGCCTCATTGTCTATGTGTTGGGCACCAACCTTATTGCGCATCGTTTCTGGGAATTCACCGGTGGCGCGCAGCTTGGCCAGATGCTGGCTTTCTTCAAGAATATCGCCCTGTGCGGCGGCTTGCTGGTTCTGACCATGACCGGCCCTGGCCGTTTCGCGATGCAGCCCCGGCCCTGACCGCGCGCCTTGATCCGCCCTGCGGGCGGCCCATCTGCCATGAATGTTCAGCCAGGCCCTCGTCATTCTCTCCTCCATCGCGCTGGGCGCCTGCTCGGTGGTAGGCGTACGTGGCAGCGAGGAACCGCCGCATCGCGTCATCGCCCGACTGGGTGAGGTGGAGATCCGCGAATATGCGCCCCGCGTCGTTGCTGAAACTCAGGTGGAGGCGGATGAGAATGCGGCGCGCAGTGAAGGCTTTCGCCGCCTCGCCGGCTATATTTTTGGCGCCAATCGGGGCGAGAGGCGCATCGCCATGACCGCCCCTGTGGCGCAGGAACCCAGCCGCATCGCGATGACCGCGCCCGTCGCGCAGGACGCCGTGGCCGAGGGTTTTCGCATTCGCTTCTTCCTCCCCGTCGGCCTGACTGCGGACACCGCACCCGAGCCGAATGACCCGCGCGTGCGCGTCACCACCCTACCGGCCGAAACCTTCGCCGTGCTGCGCTTCACCGGCAGCACCGACCCCGCGGCGGTGGCGCGCAATGCCTCCAGCCTCCGCGCCATGCTCGCGGGCTCGCGCTGGGTTGCGGCGGGTGAGGCCACCGCCTGGTTCTATGACCCGCCCTGGACCCTGCCGCCGCTGCGCCGCAATGAGGTGGCCATCCGCGTCACCCCCGCAGCCTGAGCCCCGCCGCCACGCCCAGGGCGCAGAGCCCCGCCATCGCCCAGAAGGCATGCCCGCCGAAAGCGGCATAAAGCGGCCCCGAGGCCAGCATCACCGCCCCCGAGGCCAGCCCCACCCCCAGCGAGGAATGCAGGGTCTGCGCCCGCGCCCCCAGCCCGCTGGGCAGCGCGGCCAGGGCACGTATCGCCCCGAGATGCATGGCGCCGAAGCTGAGCGCATGCAGCGTCTGCGCCAGGAAGAGCGGGACCAATTCGCTTGTCGCCCCGGTCACCACCCAGCGCAGCACCCCCGCCAGGGCCGCCAAGGTGGCAAGGCCCGGTGCGCCCAGCCGCTCCACCAGGCGCCGCCCCCATAGGAACAGCGCCACCTCCATGACCACCCCCCAGGCCCAGAGCAGGCCTATCATGCCGGCTGAGAGCCCCGCCGCCTGCCAATGCAGCGTCGCGAAGCCATAATACATCGCATGGCTGCCCTGGATCAGCGCCGAGGCCGGCAGCAGCCGCCGGAAGCCCGGGTGGCGCAAAGGCTCCCACATCCCCCCGGTGGGGCGTGGGCGCGGCCCTGGTGGCTGCGGCAGCCCGGCCGCGACGAGCGCCGTGGCACCCAGGCAGCAGGCCGCCAGCCACAGGGCCGCGGCGGGCCCTGTCAGGCTCACCAATTGCCCGGCGGCCACGGCTGAGACGATGAAGGCGATCGACCCCCAGGCCCGCACCCGGCCGTAATCGAAGGGTCTTGCGCGCATTTCAGCGATGGCGGCGGCATCGCTCAGTGGCACCACCGGCGCCACGCCCACGCTATGCACCAATTGCACCAGCAGCAGCATGGCAAAGCCCTGCAGCAGCGCCATGGCGGGCAAGGTGAGCGCTGCCAGCGCCGCACCGCTCACCAGCACGGCGCGCAGCCCCCAGCCATCGGCCAGCCGGGCCGAGGCGGGGCTGGTCAGCAGCCGTGTCACACTGCCCAGCGCCAGCACGATGGAAAGCTGCGTGGCGCTCAGCCCGCCCGCGCTCAATACCGCGGGAATGAACGGCATCGCCGCCCCGAGCGAGGCGAATTGCACGGCAAAGAGCAGCGCGAAGCGGGTGGGCGGGGATATTCTCACGGCACCCCGCTTTGCGCCTATTCCGGTAATCCAGTCCAGCCCGGGCCCACGCCCGTTGCAATCCGCGCGCTTTGGCCGCATCAAGCCTGCCACGATCAGCAGCCGGTTTTTCATCTCATGTTCGAAGCGCGCGTCCGGGCCATTTTGGGCCCTACCAATACAGGCAAGACCCACCTTGCGATGGAGCGGATGCTTGCGCATTCCTCGGGGATCATCGGCTTTCCGCTGCGCCTCCTGGCGCGCGAGAATTACGACCGCATGGTGGCCAAGAAGGGTGAGAAGAACGTCGCCCTCATCACGGGTGAGGAGAAGATCATCCCGCCCGACGCGAAATGGTTCGCCTGCACGGTTGAGGCCATGCCGCTCGATATCGCGGTGGGCCGTGGGCGGGCCGAATTCGTCGCGGTGGACGAGATTCAGCTCTGCGCCGACCCTGATCGCGGGCATATCTTCACCGACCGTCTGCTGAATGCCCGTGGCATGGTCGAGACCATGTTCATGGGGGCGGAGACGGTGCGGCATTTGCTGCAGCGCCTGGTGCCGCAGGTTGAGATCGAGAGCCGCCCGCGCCTCTCGCAACTCACCCATACCGGCTTCACCAAGCTGGGCCGCCTGCCGCCGCGCAGCGCCGTCGTCGCTTTCTCCGCCGGCGAGGTTTACGCCATTGCCGAGGCCATTCGCCGCCGCCGTGGCGGTTGCGCCGTGGTGATGGGCCGCCTCTCGCCGCGCACCCGCAATGCGCAGGTGAAGCTGTATCAGGACCGCGAGGTGGATTTTCTGGTGGCGACGGATGCCATCGGCATGGGCCTGAACATGGATGTGGACCATGTGGCCTTCGCCTCGCTGAACAAGTTTGACGGCCATGCGCCGCGCGCGCTGAACGCGCAGGAAGCGGCCCAGATCGCCGGCCGCGCCGGCCGCGGTATGCGTGATGGCAGTTTTGGCAGCACCGGCGACTGCATCCCGCTGCCCGAGGATATGGTGGAGAAGATCGAGGGCCATCAATTCGAGCCTTTGCAGGCTTTGGCCTGGCGCAACTCCAATCTCGACTTCACCAGCGTCGATGCGCTGCTGGACAGCCTAGCCGCGCCGCCACCCTCCGCTGGCCTGGCCAAGGGCCATGACGCGACGGACCACATCACCCTCAACATGCTGGCGCGCGAGAGCGATATTCGCCGCCTTGCCGCGGGCCGCGGCCGGGTGGGTGCGCTGTGGGAAGCCTGCCAGGTGCCGGATTTCCGCAAGCTGGCCGATGACAGCCATACGAAGCTCTGTGGCCGGATTTTCCGCCATATGGCGGAAGATGGCGCCCTGCCGGAAGACTGGTTGGCGGCACAGATCGCCAATACCGCCAATACCGAGGGTGACCTTGATACGCTGATGGCCCGGCTCTCGGGTATCCGCACCTGGAGCTATATCGCCGCCCGCGCCGATTGGGTGAAGAACGCCGCCGAGTTCCAGGCCCAGGCCCGCGCCGCCGAGGATATGGTGAGCGACGCGCTGCATGAGCGCCTGACCCAGCGCTTTGTGGACCGTCGTGCCGCACAATTGATCCGCCGCCTCGACCCTGCCTCGGAAGAGGATCTGCTGAGTGCTGTGACGCGCCAGGGCGATGTGATCGTCGAGGGCCATAATGTCGGCCGGGTAGAAGGCTTTATTTTCCACCCCGATGCGACGGCAGAGGATGAGGAAACCCGCAAGCTGGTGCTGCGCGCGGCCCGTCGCGCGCTGCGCGAGGAAATGCCCCGCCGCGTTGCCGCGCTGGAAATTGGTAAGTCCGAGGCCTTCTCGCTGACGGCTGACCATAAAATTCTATGGGATGGCGCCGATATCGCCCGGCTGCGCGCGGGTGCCGAGCCCTCCAAGCCGGTGGTTGAGGTGCTGCCCAGCGAGTTTCTGGACAGTGCCCAGCGTGAGCGGGTGCGGCTGCGCCTGAGCAATTTCATCGAGGGCACGCTCGCCAAGGATCTCTCATCCATCGCCGCGGTCGAGAAAAAGGCCGAGGATGACAATACGCTGCGCGGGCCGGCCTTCATGCTGCGGGAATCGCTGGGCATTCGCCCGGGCAATTCCAAGGCGCATTTCCCTCAGGAAGTGCAGGCCAAGCTGAAGACTATTGGCGCCAGGGCCGGCCGCTATGCGCTTTATGTGCCCGAGGCCCTGAAGCCGCGTGCGATGGCCATGCGCGCCCAACTCTGGGCGCTGAGCCGCAATATCCCCACGCCCGAGTTGCCCGCGCCCGGCCTGGTCTCGCTGGCGGCCGATGGCGTGACCGCGCTTTCCTGGCTGCCCGGCTTTGCCGAGACCATCGGCTGGGTGCCGGCCGGCCCGCTCTTGCTGCGCCTTGATGTGGCGGAGCGTATCTCCGGCGAATTGAGCTACCTCACCCGCCGCGCACCCTCGCCGCTGCCGCCGGAAATCCTGGGCCGCTTTGCCATCAAGGGCGAGATGGTGCCGCTGGTGCTGGCGGGCCTGGGCTTCCGGGTGATCGAGGCCGAGGTGCTGGGCGAGGATGTGCAGGGGCCGACCCGGCCGATGATGGTGGCTTGGCAGCGCCCGGCGCAGCCCGAGCGCAACAATCGTGGCCCGCGGCGTGACCAGCAGCCGCGTGGCGAAGGTGCCGCCGCTGAGCGTGGCCCGCGCCGCGATGGTGATGCCCGCCCGCCGCGCAACCGTGACCGTGGCCCGCGCCGCGATGCAACGGCAGCGTCCGCGGCACCGGCCGAGGCCGCACCCAGCGAGGCCGCACCCAGCGAGGCCAGTGCCGAGGCCCCGCGCCCCGAGCGCGAGCCACGCCGCGATGACCGCAACAATAATCGCAATGCAAAGCCTCGCGCCCCGGGCGGTGCCTTTGGCAAGACCGGCGGCCCTGGCGGCGGCGGTGGCGGCGGTGGCCGTGAGGATCGCGGCCCGCGCCGTGATGATCGTGACCGCGGCCCGCGCCGTGATGATCGTGACCGCGGCCCCCGGCGCGATGATCGTGGCCCTGGTGGCCCTGAGACCCGGGTCTATCACCAGGACAGCGTGAAGGTGGCCGATGAGGATAATCCCTTCGCCAAGCTCGCGGCTCTCAAGCTGAAATGAGCCGGCGGGCGTGACGGCAACTCCCGAGAGTTGGGAGAGGCTGGACGTCTGGCTGTGGTATGCCCGCGTCTCCAAGACGCGCTCCCTTTGTGCAAGGGCGGTGCAGGATGGCGGTTTCCGCCTGAACCGCCAGCCCACCGACAAGCCGCATGCAAAGCTGCGGGTGGGTGATGTGCTGACCTATACCTGGGGCAGTGAGGTGCGGGTGTGGCGGGTGGCGCAGCTTGGCACCCGCAGGGGCCCGGCGGACGAGGCGCGGGAACTTTACGAAGATTTGTCGCCGGGCTTGTGAGCCCGGCCCATGCCGCCGCCGCCTGGCATTTCCACCACCAACCGGTCACCGGCCGGAATCACCTGAAAACCCTTGGCCTTCAGCGTGGTGCCGCTGCCCAGCCGTACGACACCGCGGGCACCCTCCTCCCCGCCATGCCGCCCGCGCGGCGGATAGGTCACCCGTTCGAAGGTGGCGAAAATCCCGAAGGCCTCGCCATGGCGATGCGCCACTTCCATGATCTGGCCGTCGCCACCGCGGAACTCGCCCGCGCCTCCCGAGCCGTCACGCAGGTCCTTCCGCCAGACCACGATGGGGGCGATGGTTTCCGTCACCTCCACCGGCACGTTTTTCACGCCGGAGGGGAAGGGCGTGGCGGAAAGCCCATCCTGCCCCGGCCGCGCGCCGGCGCCGCCAGAATGGAACATGGTGACCATGAAGGGCCGCTGCGTGCCGCCGGTCAGGCCATTGCCTGCGCCGAGTTTCAGGTTCCACAGATTAGAGGTGCCCTCGGCCGGCACCCGGCCCGGCAGCGCCTGATCCAGGGCCGAATAGACCACATCAGGCAGCATATGGCCCATGGTGGAGCGGGCATTCACCGCCGCGGGGAAGGGTGCGTTGAGGATCGATCCCTCGGGTGCGGTGACGCGAATGAGGTCCAGCGTGCCGGCATTATTGGGGATCTCGGGGCCGATGATGCAGCGCAGGCCAAAGGCGGTATAGGCATCGGTGTAGCAGAGCGGGCAGTTGATGCCGTAGCTGCTCTGGGCCGAGGTGCCGGCGAAATCGACCGCGATGTGATCCTCGGCGATGGTCAGTGCCGCGTGCAGGTCGATCGGCGCCTCGATGCCGTCAATGCGCATATGGCCGTGCCAGGTGCCTTTGGGGAGTTTATGGATTTCGGCCAGCATGGCGGCTTCCGAGCGGGCGATGATATGCGCGCCCAGCACCTCCAAATCCTCCAACTGGTTTTCCTCCAGCATGGCGGAGAGGCGGCGCTCGCCCGTCTCGTTGCAGGCCATGAGCGCATAAATATCGCCCTCCACCTGTACCGGTTCGCGCACATTGGCGCGGATGAGGTTCATCAGCCCCTCATCCACCACGCCCTGGCGCGCCATGGGCATAATGGGAATGCGTAAGCCTTCGTGAAACACTTGCCGCCCGTCTGGCGAGAGGCCGATGCCGCCGATATCGACCACATGCACGGTGCAGGAGAATAGCCCAACCATTTTTCCCCGATGAAAAGCCGGGGAGGTGACGACGATGTCGTAGAGATGCCCAGTGCCCATCCAGGGGTCGTTGGTGATGTAGTGGTCACCCTCGCGCATGTTGTCTGCCGGGATGGCCGCCAGAAAATGCTTCACGCTGCGGGCCATGGAGTTCACATGGCCGGGCGTGCCGGTCACCGCCTGGGCCAGCATCCGGCCATCCACGGCGAAGACACCGGCAGAAATATCCCCCGCTTCCCGCGCCGAGGTGGAGAAGGCGGTGCGGACCAGGGTTTTCGCCTGCTCCTCCACCACTGAGAGCAGGCGGTTCCACATGACCTGGAGGCGAATGTCGTTCATGGCGCGTGTTCCAGGATGATCTGGCCGCCGGCATTGATCCGCGCGGTCCAGTGCTTGGGGATGATGGTGGTGGTTTCGTCCTCGATGATCAGCGCGGGGCCGCAGAGTGTGGCGCCGGGGGCGAGGCTGGTGCGGGCATGGATCGCGGCGCTATCCGCGGCGCCCGTTGCTGGGTCCGTCAGCATGCGGCTGGCGCTGGTGGCGGGCATGGGCAGCGGGGCTGCCTCGGCCAGGCGCGCCGGCGGTGCGAGCGGGCTGGAGAGGGCGAGCGCCCAGGTCATCACCTCTGGCTGCAGCCCCGGAATGGCGCGGCCGAAGACCCTGGCATAGGCGGCGACAAAGGCCTGATGCAGCGCCGTGGCGGCGAGGCCCGGCGGCACCAGAACAGGGATTTCATGCCCCTGGCCGCGATAGCGCATGAAGGCGGTGCGGCTTTCCACCAATCCGTCTGCTGGCGCGGCTTGCAGCACCACGGCCTCGGCCTCGGCCCGCATATCGGTGAACATCGCCTCCAGCGCGGTGGTGTCCATGTTGTCGAGGCGAGTATAGCGGGTGCGCACCACTTCAAAGCCGATGGGCGCCTGCAAGAAGCCATGCGCCGAGCCCACGCCCGCGCCCAGCGGCACCACCACGCGGGTGATGCCCAGCTTTTGTGCGAGCCTGGCGGCGTGCAGAGGTGCGGCGCCACCAAAGGCGATCATGGTGCGGCCGGCGGTGTCCTCGCCATTCTCCACCGCATGCACCCGCGCGGCGCTGGCCATGGTTTCGTCCACGATCTCGGCCACGCCGATGGCGGCATCGGCGCCAAGGGGCGCGAAGGATTTTTGGGCGGCGGCTTCATCCAGCGGCATGGTGCCACCGGCGAAGAGGGCAGGGTCCAGCCGGCCCAACAGCAGGTCCGCATCCGTTACCGTTGGCGATAGACCGCCCCGGCCATAACAGGCCGGCCCTGGCGCGCTGCCGGAGGAATCCGGGCCGACCATGATACGCCCCAGCGCGTCGCGCCGCGCGATCGAACCGCCACCGGCGCCGATTTCCACCAATTCAATGACCGGAATGCGGATGGGCAAGCCGCTGCCCTGCACGAAGCGATAGGCCCGGGCCACCTCAAAGCTGCGGGCCATGTGGAAGGCCCCATCGTCGATCAATGTGAGCTTGGCGGTGGTGCCGCCCATATCGAAGGCCAGAACTTTGTCGAGCCCATTCTCAGCGGCGACGTGGCGCGCCAGGATAGCGCCGCCGGCCGGCCCGCTTTCCACCAGCCGCACGGGGAAGCGCCGCGCCGCCTCCACGGTGCATAAGCCGCCGGAGGACATCATCATCAGCACCGGGGCTGCGATGCCGATGGCGCGAAACCCCTCCTCCAGCCGGGCCAGATAGCCATCCATCAGCGGCCGCACATAGGCATTGGCGATGGTGGTGCTGGCGCGGTCATATTCGCGCAGCTCGGGGCAAACCTCGCAGGAGAGCGAGATGGAGACCCCGGGCAGCAGCGCGGAGAGAATCTCCGCCGCGCGTCGCTCATGCGCATCATTGGTGAAGGAATGCAGGAAGCAGATGGCGAGAGCGGCCACCCCATCGGCCCGGGCCTGTTCCGCCACGGTGTGCAAGGCAGCCTCATCCAGTGCCAGCAGCACGCCGCCATCGGCCGCGATGCGCTCGGGCACGGTGTAGCGCATGGCGCGCGGCACCAAGGGCGCCGGGCGCTCCATCGTCAGGTCATATTGCGCGAAGCGATGCTCGTAGGCGATCTCGATGCTGTCGCGGAAGCCTTGGGTGGTGAGCAGGGCGGTGCGCGCGCCTTTGCGCTCGATCAGCGCATTGGTCGCCAGCGTGGTGCCATGCAGCACCAGGCGCAGTGTCTCGCCACGCAGGAGCTTTTTCGCCCCCTCCAGCACCGCGCGCTCGGGCACGTCGGGCGTGGTCAGCAGCTTGTGGGAGCGGGTGCCCTGGGGCGTTTCCAGCACGAGGTCGGTGAAAGTGCCGCCGATATCGACGGCCAGGCGCGCGTTCATTCAGTCGGTGATCCTGATATTGCCGGCGGTGACCACACGGCCCCAGATTGTGGTATCGGCGCGCAGAAAGGCAGTATATTCGGCGCGCGCCATCGGCGCTGGGTGCAGGCCTGCGGCATCAAAGCGCTGTCTGGCCGCCGGGTCATTGAGGACCTTGAGGACAGCGGCGGAGAGCGCCTCCAGCACTGGCTCCGGCGTGCCCGTTGGCGCGGCCAGCCCATACCAGTTTTCACTGATATAGCCCGGCACTGCCTCGGCCACGGCGGGGGTATTGGGCAGCAGGGACCAGCGCTGGGCCGAGGTCACGGCCATGGCGCGGGCCTGGCCGGAGCTGATCAGCGCCAGGGTTGCCGGGTCGCCGTAATAGACATCAACCACCCGGGCGGCGAGGTCGTTCAGGGCAGGCCCGGTGCCGCGATAGGGCACATGCTCCATGGCAACGCCGGCCATCTGGTTGAACAACTCGCCCGTCAGATGCTGGCTGGTGCCGGGGCCGCCGCTGGCGTAGCGCAAGCCGCCCTGGCGGGCGAGGGCGAGGAATTCCGGCAGCGTGCGCGCCGGCAGGTCACTGCGCACGGCCACGATAAAGGGCATGCGCACCAGCATGGTGACATGGGCCAGGCCCAGCGCGTCATAAGGCAGGCGGCGCAGATGCGGCCCGGCGGTGATGGTGCCCGCACCGGTCAGTGAGAGGGTGTAGCCATCGGCCGGCGCGCGGGACATCGCCTCCACCCCGATCACGCCGCCCGCACCGCCGCGGTTTTCTATCACCACGGTCTGGCCCAACTCGCGGGCCAGCGGCTCGCTCAGCAGCCGGGCGGTGAGGTCCACGCCGCCACCGGGGGGGAAGGGCACGATGATGCGCAGCGGCCGGTTCGGCCAGGATTGCGCGAAGGCCGGGGATGCCAGAAGCGACAGCGCGGCGCGACGGGGGATTCTCATATCGGATAGGCCAGCAGGGTCTGTACGCGAGAAGTATCGTAGACCACCCGCTTCTCGCGGAATTTCCAGCCCGCCTCGGTCCGCACCACCACATCCTTGTAGATGCCGGCCTGATAGACGCTCGTGCTGCCCTCCAGCGAGGTGTTCACCACCAGATAATTTGTGCGCATCACCGCGGTCTCTCCGGTTTCCTCCAGCACCCGCAGGCCGGAGATCATGTAACGATAGGTTGGTTGTTCAAAGATATTGGCGTGGCGCAGGCTGGCCACACGGTCGCTCATCATCGCCGTGTTGTCGCAGCGCAGGATAGGGGCTGGTAGCGACAAATCCTCATTCTCCTTCGGGATGATTTCATAGAGCGCATTATCGGTGAAGAAGCGGGGCCAATCCTCCAGCCGGTCGTCATCGATGGCGGCGATATAGGCGTCCTGCAATTCGAGAAGTTGCCATCGCAATGGAATAATCATAGCGTTTCCTCAGCGGCAAAGCCCATCAGCTGACGGTAGCCCTCCCAGAAGCGGCGGACGAGTCCTTCGGAGATCATCGTCGCCGTCTCATCGGGCTTGTGGCGGGACATGTCCACGATCGAGGCGGCGCGGCCATGGCCGGTGATGCCGCGCTGCACCAGCTCCGTCGCCTCGGTATCCTCCATCGAGATATATCCGGCGGGGCCGACCAGATTGGCCTGCTTGATCCGCATTGCCCGCAATTGCGGCGTGTCATCGGTATAGCCGAAGAAGTGAAAGACCAGCTCGAATTTGTCATGCGCCTTGGCGATGATCTGCCGCGCGACCAGGGTGTTGTGAATTTGCTGGATGACGAGCTGCGGGAAGATCGGCTGGATATGGTTGGTGGAAAGCTCTTCATACTCCTGCACCATGTCGAGAACCGAAGAATCCTCCAGCCGAAAGCCATCCTGATAGGTGCGGATATTTTGCGCCTTGTAGCCCTCGGCATTGTCCTCGGCATTTTTCACGACCAGCAGGGCGCTGTGCAGGCCGGTGGCATCGGTGGTGGTGGTGGCCTGCATTCCCACACGGAGAATATTGAAGGTGGTGTGGAAGAGATGCAGCAGGCTGGCGTGGTAGGGGTCCTTCACATTCTCCAGATAGAGCTTCCAGTTGGAATTGGAGAATTGCCTGGTGCAGCCGAGATACTCGATCGGGCGATTGAAGATGCGGTCGATATAGGGCCGCATCTGAGGCCCGATATAGTCGGCCAGCGGCGCTACCGTTTCGGAAAAACTGCCGAAAACCAGGCCGCGATAGCTTTCCACCCGCAGCTTGCGCAGGCCGTGATCCTTCACGTCAAAATCGGGGGGCATGCCCGTCTGGTCCCGCTGTCCCCGGCGGAACGGCACGCCCTGCAGGTCGCCCTTCGCCGAAAAACTCCACTGGTGATAAACGCAAGTGTGGACCACGCTATTGCCGCGTGTCTTGCGGCAGATCTCGGCGCCGCGATGGGAGCAGCGGTTCACCCAGGCCGCCAACTCGCCATCCTTGGCACGGGTCATAACCACCGGCGTCTCACCGACATAGCTGCGCTTGTAATCGCCGGGTTCGGGGATTTCGGCTTCCAGGCCGAGAAAGCTCCAGGTGGGCCCGCGAAAGATGCGCTCCTGCTCGAGCGCATAGACCTCGGCGCTATTGAACACGGCATAGGGAATGCGCGAGCCATCGCGGCGGGGGAAGCGAATATCCAGCACGTCCTGCGTGATCGGCGCGGTTTCGGCCATGCCAAGTCTCCAGCGGTGATTGTGCCATCTTCCGCCTTGTGCGGCGCTTGTCCATGCTGTTGTGCATGAGCGAAGTCGCGGCCCTGGCCGAATGCGAGAACCTCTTGGTGTTGGCCACCCATCCAGGCGAGGAGGTCTTGCACTGCGGCGGGCTGATAGCCCAGGCCTGCCTGCGCGGCCGGCCGCCGGTGGTGGCGGTGATGACCGATGGCGGCCGTGACACTGCCCTGGCCGAGGCCCGCGCCCGCCAGGCCCGCGCCGCCGCAGCCGCGCTTTGCCTGCCCGCGGGGCGGCTATTCCTGCTGGGACTGCATTATGGCACCGCACCGGCCATGGGCAGCGAATTGTTTCGTGGGCTGGTCGCCGGGCTGCATTTCCTGATGTGGTCGCGCGATTGCGGGGTGATCCTGGCGCCGGCCGCGGGTGATGCCGATGCAGACTGCGCCGCCGCGGCCGCGCGCTGCCTGGCGGAAGACAGCGCCGTGGCCCTGTGGCAGCACGGCACAGGCGCCCCGTGGCTCGCCCCTCCACCGGCACAGGCGGCAAAAAGGGCGGCGCTTGCCGCCTATGGCATGCAACCGGCCGCCGAGGCGGCCGAGCAGTATCTCAGGCCGTACGGTCGCCCCCACCGCTGAGGGCGGCCTGCGCCGCCGCCAGACGGGCGACAGGCACGCGATAGGGCGAGCAGGAGACGTAATCGAGGCCCACCGTCTCGCAGAAGGCGATGGAGGCGGGATCCCCGCCATGCTCGCCGCAGATGCCCAGCTTGAGGTCGCTCTTCACCGAACGCCCCTTCTCGCAGCCAATCCGCACCAGCGCGCCCACGCCCTCGACATCGATGGAGACGAAGGGGTCCTTTGGCAGGATGCCTTGGTCGACATAATCGGGCAGGAATTTGCCCACATCATCGCGGGAAAAACCGAAGGTGGTTTGCGTCAGATCATTGGTGCCGAAGCTGAAGAAATCCGCTGCCTCAGCGATCTTGTCGGCGGTGATGGCGGCACGGGGCAGCTCGATCATGGTGCCGACCAGGTATTCCAGCGTCATGCCCGCTTCGGCAAAAACCCGGGCGGCCACCCCCTCGACCTGGGCGCGGGTGATATCCAATTCGCGCTTGGTGGCGATGAGCGGGATCATGATTTCCGGCACCGGCGCCAGGCCGGTCTCGCGGGCGACGATGGCTGTGGCCTCGAAAATCGCCCGGGCCTGCATCTCATAGATTTCCGGGAAGGAAATACCCAGGCGGCAACCACGGTGGCCAAGCATGGGATTGGCCTCGGATAATTCCTCCAGCCTCCGATGCATGGTGGCCGGCTCCACGCCCAGCGAGGCCGCCACTTCGGCAATTTCCGCATCGCTATGCGGCAGGAATTCGTGCAGCGGCGGGTCCAGCAGGCGGATGGTGACGGGCAGGCCGGCCATGATGCGGAAGAGCTGGGCGAAATCATCACGCTGGAAGGGCAGCAGCCTGGCCAGGGCGTCACGCCGGCCTTCCGTGGTCTCGGCCATGATCATCTGCCGCACCGCGCCGATGCGCGCGGGGTCAAAGAACATGTGCTCGGTGCGGCAGAGGCCGATGCCCTCGGCGCCAAACTTTCTCGCCGTATCGGCGTCGAGAGGGGTTTCGGCATTCGCCCGCACCTTCATCCGGCGCACCCAATCGGCCC